>JAKAVW010000283.1 GCA_021827445.1 Pseudomonadota bacterium | reverse complement strand
ACATTACGCGGGTTGTTTTGTATTCTATCTTTGACCAAGGCGGTCAGCGTGTCACTTGTGGGAAAAAGGTAATCCTTCGCCATGCGCGCCGACTGATCTGCAACTTTGCGCAAATCAGTATCAGTTATTGGTAAGGTGTCTGGCAGTGCGCCGTAAACACGCTCTAGGTAAATATCGCCGATGCGATTTACCATCCTATTGGATATGGCAGAATCCGCAATGGAGTTGCTCAGATCCTGATTGACATCCTCGTGTGCATCCTTGCAGTGACGATAAATGGCTTCGAGGTCGTCAACACTCGCAGAACGCAAGACCTCGTTCAGATCATCTTGTGTGACGACGCCAAAATCACGGGTGATAACGCGATATTCGTAACGCCGCAATAGGTCGTGCAGACGGTACCTTTGCGGATTCTCGCCAGTCCCCAGCACGGTGAAGTGGTTGTCTGGCGACGTCAGGTGGCGCAATAGCGCATCCGTGCGCGATTCCGCTGCTGAAGATGGTGCATTACTCACGGCCTAGCGTTCCGGGGTGCCGCTGGCGGCGCGGCTGGTGGTACCACTTGAGCGCCCGCATTGCTGACCACCACGGCATGGATGCCGAACAGCCGCGCGAAGAACGCCTTAATGCCCGCAAACACCGCGCTGACCCGTTCCCCAAGCGTTTTTCGTCCGGGCTCGCTGGGGGGTACCTCCGCGCTGTTGCGTTGCAATTGGTTCATCTTCGCTATGAGTTGCTCGCGCTCCACCACCCCACGGTCCCCCATCCCCTCCAAAGCGGTGAACGCGGGATTCAGGTGCTCCGGTAAACGGTCGGCGCTGGCTTCCATGCGGCCGACCGCCTCGCGGTACTTCGGATTGGCGTCGAAGAATTTCTCCCAATATCGGGATTTAGCCTCCTCAAAGCGGGTTTTTTGTTGCACGGGGTCCGCCCCGTCCTTGATGGCCTGCTGCATCAGCTTCTCTGCCTCGCGGATCTGGTAGCGGGTCGCGGCACTCGCCGGATGCAGCAGGAAGGCCTGCGATTGATTATTGAGAGTGTCCAGTTGGCGACTGGCGGAGGTGAATAGCGATTTAGCCGTCTTCTCTTCCCGCGCCGCGGCTTTCGCTGCCTCACGTTCAGGTTTGGCGGCTTCCCGATCCGCATGAAAGGCGCGCACCTGGTCGGCGAAAGAGGGCTGTGGTGAGCGTTTGCCGGGTCTGTTCCGTATGGCCGTGATGATGTCGGCCATACCGCGCAGCATCCCGCCGCCCTGTTTGACGATGGTGGTGCCGCCTCTCCCTAAAGCACTCTGGCCAAGAGGGATGCCCTGCTGATCGTATTCGGGCGGCTGTTGGAACGGGCGCTGAGGTTGCTGGCCCAATCCCGCGCCCGGTTGCGCGGTGGCGGCATTCTCCTGATGGGCTGCGCGACCGGTTCCCCCATTCCCGCTACGCTTCTGCCGGTTGCGTGTCCGGGATGCCCTGTCGCCCTGGAAAACGGGCACCCCCGTCAGCGGGTCAAGGTCCTCCGATTCCGTGGGGCCCGGCACCTCGCCATGAAACAGTGCGGGGTCCTCTGGCTGCTTGGTGTCCGCGCCTGCGGCCATGAATGCCTCATTTGCCGCATCCAGGTATTCGGGCGTCAGGTATTCGTCGCCCGGACCTGTGGTGCTGGGTGGGGTCTTTTCGTCCTGGTCACCAGGCTCCGCACCACCGGCCTGCGCCTTTGCGTCTTGGTCAGGACCCTCAGCGGTTGTTTCAGGCTCCTCTCCCAAGGGCTGGCCTGCATCGGCTGCGTCCCGGGTGTCGGCTTCCGGCGGATTCGGCACCACCGCCTGCTCGGTCCTGAATGCCTCGACATATCGGGGTTCATCCACCAGCGTGCGCAGATCCGCCATGCTGAACTCCGGGTTTTCCACTGCCGCGAGCGTGCTATCGGTGGCGCTTTGCACATAAGGCTGCTCAAAGTAACTCCGGTGGGCGCCGACAATGGCGCGGCGCAGATCATCGTCCGACAAATTCCAGCCATCGCCGTGACGCGCAAACGCCAGCAGATAATTTTGCCGGGTGACCTGTGCATCTTCCGGTAACTGGCGGACGTGCTGAATCAGCGCCGCTGCCAGCAAACGCTGAACCATAGGCTGCTGGTGTTCGGGAATGTCGTTCAGTCGCGGGTCCTTAATCGGGGCGACATTAGGATTCCGCATCGCCGAGGCTGCTGCGTTGAGGGCCTGTACCGTGTGATAGATGGATTCCGCACCGGTGGGATCGCCTCCGGTCACATTGAGATTTTCGGAAATGCGGGAAAGCAGCAACTCCTGTTCTGCCGGGCTGTGCGCCTGAATCGCCCGGGCGAGGAGGGCGGATGCCTGAACGCTCTCATTGCTTTGTGGGCCGTCGCCCTCGTCCCAGGGCGGGGTACCTTTACCTTCTTCGAGGGCACTCACGACAACATCGGCATAGCGCCGCAATTTTTGTTCATTGAGCTCCGTGGTATCTGGTAATCCGGGCATAGCGCACTCCTTGGAAACGGGTCTTTACAAGGAGGGTTAAGGACGCAAACGAGTATTTTTCTTTGTTCTGGAATGACGCGGGGTGCATCCCCCCATTTTTCCGCCGAAAACCTTCCCCCCAGATAAAAGAGAAAAGGTTTTTAGGGCTATAAACCACTGTTGCATGAGGAGTGAGACGGAGAGGCAGCATGGAACTGAGAGAATCGGACTTATCCGCTGAAGTAACGGAATTGCTGAGTGATATCACCCTCATGGGACCCGATAACGGACTGGATGAAATCATCGCCAACCAACGGGAAAAGTGGAAAACACTGACAGCCTACGGCAATGCGGAGATGGGGATTCTCTTTCAGAAGCAGTGGGGGCTGGCAAGAACCGGAGCCAGTGGGGGGAGCGCCACTGCGCGCTCGGCGGCGTCGGACCTGTCGCTGATTATTGAAATGGAGACGGTCCTGCAAGCCATCACCCATGAGAACGTCATGCAATGGGCGAAACACGTATGAAGAGCAGGGTGTGGATGGCCCTGGCTGGCGTTGTGTGCTCGTTCCCTGCGTGGGCGGCTTGTAATCCGACCTGCCCGACCTGCCAGGCTGCTATCGCGCGATTCGAGCAGCAGGCCGCCGTCATAAAGGCTGCGAGTAGTCCGATCATCGCACCGGATTACACCTGCCATGATCCGAATTGGGCATCTCAGTATCAACCCGTCGGGCAGTGGTCCGCCATGATAACGAGCACCGCAAACAGCATTGACGGCGGTTATGTCCCTCCCTTGTTTGTGGCTGCGGAGATGTACAACGAATCCAGGGGCAACGCGAATGCGATAGGCAATCCGGTACCCAACCGGGCGCTGGGCCTCATGCAAACCTTGCCGCCCGCAGAAGAACAGGATGCCCAGACCTTTGGCGACGTGCGGGGCAACAATGGCCCAACACCGACGGCGTGGCCGCGCATTTTTAAGGGCAGAACCACGGTACCAACCGCGCAGGAAAGCCTGACGATGGGGGTACAGTATCAGAACTATTGCGCCAGATACGCGATTAACGCACTGGACCCGGCAGCGCTTGCCGCCTGCTACAACGAGGGTCCCGCCGCCGGGCAGGCCGTTGCTGCGGCCCATAACAACTACCAGACGGTCCTCGCGGCGCATCCGAACGCGATCAACTATGTTTCGGGTTTCCTGGCTTACGCCCATTGCACCCCTGTATCTCCGACCGCATCCAGCAATTATCGCAAATATCCATGAACGGAGCCTCCATGCGCAAACACCAGAATCACCAAGCGCGACCCGTGTTATCTCGTGCGGTCACGCTTGCCCTGCTACTGACGTGGTCCTTACCGGTTTGGGCCAACAATCCTGTCGCCTGTCCCACGAATAATGCGGCAGCGGCCTCCGCCACGGCTCTGGACATTTCTCAGGAGCAAGTCGAAAAGCCGTTACCCAGTAATCCCTATGTCCAGGCGATACGCGGGCCACAATGCGTCAACCAGGCCAGCAGCTACGGGTCGATACTGCAGGAAATCAACTCGCTGCCCATGAGCGGCACGGACAGTCAGGTTCTGCATATCATCGAGATGTTATTCAGCACATCGGCGAACGCATGCAGCACGAATGCGCTGCCGGCGTCGTCCTCTGGTCCGGGGACCAGTCCCGCGCTCAATCTGGTCACGCAGTCAGCGCTCGCCGCAACACCGTATTCTGGTGGGCAGGGTAGCAGTTCCAACCTTTATCAGTCGCTGTTCCCATAAGGAGTCCCTTGTGTCCATACCTCAGAAAACCCGGGAAGCCGTAGAAAAAAAACCTGCTCGTCGCCGCGCGGTGATCGCCCTGGCGGTCGTCCTGGTACTGTCTGGATCTGCGTGGGCGGCAACCAACGAGCCTTGGGTGGGCAACATGGGTCCCGATCTGGGACAGCCGCCCGGTTCGACCCAGCAAACCATGGGAAGCGGCGTGACCGGCACGATACAATGCACCCCCATCGACTACGGCGGCGGTTGCACCAATAACTTCGCCGGTGGCAGTTTTGCATCGACCGGAAACA
>JAKAVW010000282.1:519-4559 GCA_021827445.1 Pseudomonadota bacterium | reverse complement strand
CAGAGATCAAGCCTCTCGACGTTGCAAATAACGCTGCAGCAAAGCCATCGTCGAGGCATCGTGGGGATGACTGGCTGTACCTTGCATATCCGCCACAATCCGCTGCGCCAACACCTTGCCCAGTTCCACGCCCCATTGATCGAATGAGTCGATGCCCCAGATAATGCCCTGGGTAAAAACGCTGTGCTCATACAGTGCCACCAGAGCCCCCAGAGTGGGCGGCGTGAGCGCATCAGCCAGCAACACACTACTCGGTCGATTGCCGGAAAAAACGCGGAAAGGCACCTGCGCTTCGGCGACACCCTCGGCACGCAATTCCTCCGCCGTCTTGCCAAAAGCCAGCGCCTCGGCCTGCGCGATGAGGTTAGCCATCAGCAACTCATGCTGCTTTGCCAACGGACTGAGCGGTTGACAAAAGCCGATAAAATCACAGGGAATCAGGCGTGTCCCCTGATGAATCAACTGATAGAACGAATGCTGCCCATCGGTGCCGGGCTCGCCCCAGATAATAGCGCCCGTATCGACGGCAACAGGGTGACCGTCTTCATCCACGCTCTTGCCATTGCTTTCCATCTGCAATTGCTGGAGATAAGCCGGGAATCGCGCCAGATCATGGGCATAGGGCAGTATGGCCTGGGTCTGCGCATCCCAGAAATTGTTATACCAGAGCGCCAGCAGACCCATGAGCACCGGCAGGTTCTGCTCCAGGGGCGCCGTCTGAAAGTGGGTATCCATCGCATGGAAACCCGCCAGCAAGGCGGTGAAATGCTCAACCCCCACGCCCAGCATGGTAGACAGGCCAATGGCCGAATCCATGGAATACCGGCCCCCAACCCAATCCCAGAAGCCGAACATGTGCTCGGTGTCCATCCCGAAGGCCTTGACCGCTTCAGTGTTGGTAGAGACCGCGACAAAATGCCTGGCTACCGCCGCCTCGCCCAAGACCGAGGTAATCCAATGGCGTGCTTCCTGGGCATTGGTCATGGTCTCCAGGGTGGTGAAGGTTTTGGAAGAGACGATGAACAAGGTCTCGGCGGGGTCCAGATTTGCCGTAACGTCGGTAAAGGTCGCGCCATCCACGTTGGCGACAAAACGCAGTTCCATGCCGGGGTGACGGTAGGCACGCAGGGCCTTCCAGGCCATCTCCGGCCCCAGGTAGGAGCCGCCGATGCCGATATTGATGATCTTGCGAATAGGCTGGCCGGTCGCTCCTCGCCAGGTGCCCTCATGAATGGATCGGGTGAAAGCGGCCATGTGTTCCAGCACCTTATGGACTTCCGGCACCACATCCACCCCCGCCGTACGCATGACACGGCCTTTGGGCGCGCGCAGGGCCGCGTGGAAAGCCGCCCGCCCCTCCGTGTGGTTGATCCGTTCGCCCGCGAACATGGCCGCGCGGCGCTCTTCCAGGCGCCGCGCCCGCGCCAGGGCCATCAGCAAACGCAGGGTCTCCGGGTTGATGAGGTGTTTGGAATAATCCAGATAAAGACCACAAGCCTCGGCGGAGAAGTGCCGGGCGCGCTGCGGATCGTCATGAAAGAGTTGACGCAAGGTCACCTCCTCCCAGCTTTGCCGATGCTGCTGTAAATCCTGCCAGGCAGATGAGGTGTTCAGGGGTGCGGACACGGAAAAACTCCTTGCACAGAGTGGGGCGGACGCGAAAAAGCGACAGTTCTGTTCAGACCTGTTTGTCCGTATCCAGCGCGAAATGCCCGGAGAACTCCGCGTGGTCGAGAACATGACCGAGGGGATGAAATTCACGGGCACGGGGGTCGGCAGCGGGGGGCGGTCCGAGTTGGTCGCTGTCGTGACCCGCCTTGCGAAGCCGTCCTTTCACCGACTCCCAGTTGGCACCTTCGGCAAGCCCGAGGGTAGGCAGGTCGGTCGCCATCAGGATGAAGTCGTAGTGTTGGAGCTGGTGGCTGGCGACGGCCTCCGGCGGGCGGTATGCCATGGTCCCAAAATCGTTGCGCCCCAGTTTGGTACCGTCGGGCAGCGGACCCCCTTCGTGGATACCTTCGGCAGCGGATGGCAGGTCATAGATCAGCCACTGAACCTTGCGGCCCGGCTCTGCCTCGCGGTGTTCCATCAGCAGAACCAAGCTTTTGGTATTGGATGGCAAATGTTGCCAGAAGATCGGCGGGGTGCGCCCATCGCCGGGTTGGGTAAAACGTCTGGGAATCCAATCATTAGGATCGATGCCGGTACTGAATACTTTCATCTCTGCCATGGTGGCCTCCTCATTGGTGTGCAGACAGTTGGCCGAGCACCGCGATCGTCTCCGCCGCTCTGGCCAAGCCTGCAGGAAATACCTGAACTCCTAGACTAAGGGTAGTAGATGATTGGAGGTTTAGCGACCCAGGTTTTCCTCTAAAGCCCACTGATCGTCGAGCGCCTCGCGGCGGCGGATGAGGCGGTGCTGGTGGCCGCTGATGAGCACTTCGGGGGGACGGGGACGGCTGTTGTAGTTGCTGCTCATGGCGAAGCCGTAGGCCCCGGCGCTCATGACGGCGAGCAGGTCACCGGCCTTGGCCGCTACCGGGCGGTCCTTGGCGAGGAAGTCACCACTTTCACAGACCGGGCCGACGACATCCATGGGCTGCGCCGCTTCTGCGCTTTGGTACAGAGGCAGGATGTCATGCCAGGCCCCGTACAGCGCCGGGCGCAACAGGTCATTCATGGCCGCATCCACCACGCAGAACTGCTTGCTGCCGTTGTCCTTGAGGTATTCCACCCTGGTCAGCAGCACGCCGGCGTTGCCCGCCAGCGCACGGCCCAGTTCCACTACCCGCCGTACCGCCACGCCTTGCAAAGCCTGATCCAGCGTCCAGGCATAGTCGGCGGGGCTGGGCGGGATTTCGTCGTGGTAGCGAATGCCCACACCACCGCCCAGATCCAGATGCTGGAGGGCAATCCCATGGGCCGCCAGTTCGTCATACAGCGCGCGCACCCGCATTGCGGCCTCACCCAAGGGCGTCAGGTCCAGCAACTGGGAGCCGATATGGCAGGCAACACCTTTCAGCTCCAGCGCCGGATGTTGCGCGGCCTGCAGGTAGAGGTGGCGGGCCTGATCCATGGGGATGCCGAACTTGCTCTCTTTCAGCCCCGTGGCGATGTAGCGATGGGTGCCAGGGTCGACGTCGGGGTTGACCCGCAGGGCAACGGGCGCGCACTTGCCCATGTCGGCCGCGATGTCGGCGATACGCCAGAGTTCGGCCGCGGATTCCACATTGAGGCAGAAGATAGCGGCGTTGAGGGCAGCGCGGATTTCGACGCTGGACTTGCCGACGCCGGAAAAAACGATCTTGCCGGCATCGCCGCCCGCACGCAGCACCCGCTCCAGCTCACCGCCAGAGACAATATCGAAGCCCGCGCCCAGCTCCGCAAAAATCCGCAGGATGCGGAGATTGCTGTTGGCCTTGACCGCATAACAGACCTGGGTATTGTCGCCGAGGGCTGCGCTGAAGGAGTGATAGCGCTCGCGCAGCGCCGCCTCGGAATAGACGTAACAGGGCGTACCGTAATGCTCCGCTATTTCCTGCAAGGGGAGGTCTTCGCCATAAAGGGCGTGATTGCGGTAGTGAAACGTATTCATGGGGCAGTTGGGCTCTGGGCAGGAGCCGTGGGTGCGGCAGGTGTAACGCTGTGGGCGGGCGGCAGGGTCAGGGCCGTTTTACGACCGCAACCGCCCAGCGCGAGACCAAGCAGCAGCAGGAGGAAGATGGCGCGGGCGCGGTTCACAGGGCCTCCCGCTGCAAGCGCGCACGGGCGCGCAGGATGGCGGCCTGCACCTGCCGGGGTGCCGTACCGCCCAAGTGGTCCCGCGCCGCCAGGGAGCCTTCCAGCACCAGCACCGCATAGACCTCCCGGCCGATGAGCGGTGATAAGGCCTGCAAATCCGCCAGTGGCATGGCTTCCAGGCCGATGTGGCGTTCTTGGGCCAGGCGTACCGCCCGTCCCACCACGGCGTGGGCATCACGGAAAGGCAGCCCCTTGCGCACCAGATAATCGGCCAGATCGGTGGCGGTGGCAAAGCCGCG
>JAKAVW010000282.1:0-509 GCA_021827445.1 Pseudomonadota bacterium | reverse complement strand
ATGGGTCTGCAGGCCCGGCAGCATCCGGCCCATGATCTCCACGCTGGCGCGCATCTGGTCGAGGGCGTCGAAAAGGGTTTCCTTGTCTTCCTGATTATCGCGGTTGTAAGCGAGGGGCTGGCCCTTCATGAGGACGAGGATGGCGACGAGATCGCCAATCACCCGGCCGCTCTTGCCGCGAATGATTTCTGCGACATCCGGGTTCTTCTTTTGCGGCATGATGCTGGAGCCGGTACAGAAGCTGTCGGGCAGGTCAATGAAGCCGAAGGGGGCCGACATCCACAGGATCAGCTCTTCCGACAGCCGCGAGAGGTGGACGGCGAGGATGGCCAGGTCCGATAACACTTCCATCACAAAGTCGCGGTCGGAGACGGCATCGAGGCTGTTTTCGGCGACGGCCTCAAAGCCGAGTTGACGCGCCACATCCCAGCGGTCGATGGGGAAGGTAGTCCCCGCCAGCGCCGCCGCGCCCAGGGGCAGCACATTCACCCGTCGCCGCGCATCGAGCA
>JAKAVW010000281.1 GCA_021827445.1 Pseudomonadota bacterium | reverse complement strand
GCCAGACTGACATCCATCGGGGTGGCCACCTGTCCGATGCTGTAACCGCCCGCGCAATAGCCGGTTACCGGCACTACCGTGGTGCCGGTGGTGATGGGGGATGGCGTCGGAGGCGGCGCTTCCATGCCCCATGCCGAACCGCTCACCAGCGCCAAACTGACTGACAGAGCCCCCCACCGTTTTTGCTTGCCTTTCATGTCGTTCTCCTGATCGCTGAAGCCTCTGTACCCTTGGTGCCGCAAGCGTTGACGTTATCCCCCGGTCAGTCTCCGGCAGTCCAGAATCCGGCCACCCCCAACAACTAGTACAGGTTGTTTACCCAATTCCCGGATAGCGCATTGCCCGTCGCGTTGCTGACGGTGTTCTGGACAGTGCCCGCATCCGAAGCATAGTTACCCACCGAATTGCTGACCGGACTGGTTGCCGTATTCAGCGCGCCCTGCTCCGCGTTCAGTACCGTACCGCTGACGCTGTTCAGTGCATTCTGTTCCAGTTGCGCGGGACTCAGTGCGAAATTCAGGATGCTGTTGCCCTGGCTGACTTCATTGTTCATCGTGCTGGTCAGCATGGAGCACGCCTGATTCATGATCTGATTCATGAGGTTCTGGAAGATGCTATCGAGACCGCTGAAACTGAAATCCGTGTTGAGATTGAAACCGCTCAAACCGCTGAGGCATCCCTGTGCAAAGCTGGTTTGTGGATTCGGCGGTTGCCCCAGGGCGAGACTTTCCTGCGCCAGATTGCCGAAGTAATTTTGCGCCGCGCAGGTGGATGGGCAGGAACTGGTGCAGCCGGTAACCGCCGTACCCGTTGTCCCTGCCGCACCTGTCGTACCTGCATTACCCGCTACCGTACCTATCGTCCCCCCCCAGGCAGCGCCGGACCCCAGCCATCCCATGACCAGTAACGCGCCGATGATGCCATGCCGCTTTTTCATGCCGTAACCCTCTTCAAGAATCTCTGCATCCCTTGGTGCCGCAAGGTTTTGAGCCATGTCTGAAGCCGTAGTGGTGCCCTGCAGGATGCGGTGATAGACTTTCTAACACAGAATCTTATGGCACACTCATGAAGAATAGAAAATTTCAACACTATGAAAATGTTGCTTGGAAAATTTTTAATTGGAGCGTGGGTGTTTCTGTCATAAATGCTATTGCTATTTTCATGAAGAAATACCTGATCGCGTGGAGCCCATCATGGACATTCATGTTCATTCTTCTTCTACTTATATTTTGTTCGGGGGCCGCTATTTTATTTTTTAGCCCGATAAACTCTGGAATGATAAAGGGCGGAATGACTTATGCGTTTATTATTCCGATAATCTATTTTATTTTTGAAATCTATTTCATTTTATTTTGTATTTTCTGTAACGCATACTATTTCATAAAACGATATGTGCCGTACCCCCGGTGTCAGGGTGGTTGTCGCCTCTCTGAAATGGAGTAAGGCATAGACCGGGGGCGGAAAGTTGGTCGATTTGAAGCATTATTCAGTAGAACGTAAGGCCGCCGTACTCCGGAAGATGTTGCCGCCCTTGAACCTGTCTGTAGCGGAGTTGGCCCAGCAGGAAGGTATTTCTGACGGAACGCTCTATCATTGGCGCAAGCAGGCAATGGCGGGGGGCGACATGAGTGCGGTGAGCAAGAGGAAGGCCGAAGGCTGGTCTGCCGAGTCCAAGTTGGCGGCGGTGGTGGAGACGGCACTGCTGTCGGAGGTGGAGTTGAGCCAGTATTGCCGGGAGAAGGGAATGTATCCCGAGCAGGTAAAGGCTTGGAAGCAGGCCTGCCTCGTTGGGCAGCAGACCGCCTCACAGCGGCAGCAGACGGAGGGTGCCCAAGCCCGTGCGGACCAGAAACGGATCCATGAGCTGGAGCGGGAACTGCATCGCAAAGACAAGGCATTGGCCGAAGCTGCCGCGATATTGATCCTGCGAAAAAAATTGAACGCCCTCTGGGGGGACGACACCGGGGAGAATTAACCCCGGTCCCGGAGCGGCAGCAGCTTGTCGCGTGGATACAAGAAGCTACTGACGAAGGAGCCCGCCGGTCGCGGGCCTGCGCAGAAGCAGGCTTATCATTACGTACCGTCCAGCGATGGACAGAGGAGTCGGGAGTGGTGAAGACAGATGCCCGCACGACGGTCGAACGACCGGCACCCAACAACAAACTCAGTGAGATTGAGGTGCAGGCGGTATTGGACGCCTGCCACCGCCCAGATACCGCACACCTGCCACCGACCCAGATTGTGCCACGGCTGGCAGATGAGGGAGTTTATCTGGCCTCGGAATCCACTTTCTACCGGATTCTCAAGGCCGAAGGTATGGACGCACGACGGGGTCGTGCACACCCTCCCCGTAAGGTGAAGTTACCCACCACCCATACGGCCACCGCAGCCAACACCGTCTGGTCTTGGGATATCACGTACTTGCCGTCGCCGGTGCGTGGGCAGTACTACTACCTCTACCTCTTTGAGGACCTTTACAGCCGCAAGGCGGTGGCCTGGGAGGTCCATACAGAGGAGAGCGGCGACCATGCCGCTGCGCTCATCCAGAGGGGCTTTACGGCGGAGCAATGCTGGCAGCAGCCATTGGTCTTGCACTCCGACAATGGCGCCCCGATGAAATCATCCACCCTACTGGCCAAGCTCTATGATCTGGGGATCACCCCATCCCGGGGCCGACCACGGGTTAGTAACGATAATCCGTATTCAGAGTCGCTGTTCCGGACGCTGAAATACTGCCCACAGTGGCCGGAGAGCGGCTTTGCGAGCCTTGATGCTGCCCGGATCTGGGTGCGTGATTTTATCGCCTGGTACAACAATGAGCATCGTCACAGCCGCATTCGCTTCGTCACCCCCGCCCAGCGTCACCGGGGCGAGGATCATGCACTGCTGACGAAGCGCCATGCCCTCTATGAGGCGGCCAAGGCGAGAAACCCTGCGCGCTGGTCAGGCAGCACACGCAATTGGACACCAGTCGGTGCGGTAGATTTGAATCCGCAACGACAGGATAAAAAGGCGGCTTAAAAAATGGGTGACGCGACAACTACCTTGACAGACGCCGCGTATGTTAAAGCTGCTGTTGCCAATATCCAGAACAATTCGACAACAACATACCATCCTGGCATTGAACAACTCGTGAACAGTAACGGAAAAAGCGTACAGATTCCATAAAGAATCAGTAGATTATTATATACCTCAAGGTCTTTTTTGTTTTCGAATCCGACGGGTCCAAATTTTCCGACCAAGAGATGGTTGGTCGCCAGTGGCGTTGCGATGCAAGTCATCACCAGGATGATGTGTATCCATACCAGTGGATCATTCTGCAGGAAATTTTTCACGAAAAGAGCGTGGCAATCATGGCTATCTGCAGCCGGTCTCATGTTTTTCTTCATGATGACCGGTGTAGTCAACCATGCCAGAATTGCAGCCCACCAAGAATCAGGCAGGGATTTTCCTGCTTTTACGACAGGATCAGCGAGAGCCATGACAGGGAGTATCGCCGGAATACCGGCCAGCGCCAGAACCACCCACCGTTTTTGCTTGCCTTTCATGTCCTTCACTTGGTCGTTAAAGCCTCTGAACCCTTGGTGCCGCAGCCCATAAAATCTCAGAACCCCATTCCCGGCAAGATGGCGGATGGTGGCTTGCGGAAATACATCTCCAGCATCATCTGATTGGAAATGAGCCAGTTGAGCGCGCGGTTCTCATCGTCTTGCAATTGCCTTTTCACATCCCAGCGGTTCGGCATGGCCAGGGAGATCAGGGGCAGACTGATGGACAGCGGCAACCGGACCAGCAGACGATGCCACTCCACCGATTCCTGCAATGCCTGAATTTTCCGCAGGTCTTTCGGGTCGGGTTCCACCCGCCCCAAACTTTCCGGGACGATGGACGGAACGGGAATCTCCCGCATGATCTGATCCAGCAGCGCATCCAGGCCGGAATTCAGAATGATCTCGTAATGAATGAGGCCCATATCCTGCACGTCCTCTCCCGCCTGGGCCTGATGCGTTTTCCACCATTGCGTGCAGATTGCCGGCCATTGACTCATGGTTTCGATCTCCCCTTACATGGACGGGCCGGCGGAAGCGCGGCCCAGGCTGAAAATCCGCTTGAGGGCTTCCACCAGCATCTCCACCAGCTTCTGGATGTGCTCCAGGACCGAATCCTTTTGCGGGGAATCCGGCTGACGGTTCACCGTGTCGGCCAATTGATTCATGGCATGGGTGTTTTTCTGGATCTGCTCGGGCGTGAGTTTTCCGTCCTTCACATCCCGCTGGCCCCGCGCGCTGAGATTCTCGATCCCCTTCTGGATCTCCGGCGTCAGCCCTTCCTGTTCCACCCGGTGGCGCATCACGTTGATTTCTTCAGGACTGACCGGAGCCTGATTCAGCATGTTCATCACGCCCATCGTTTCGCGCCTGGACACTTCTGGAGGGGTTGCACCCTGCAAGGGGCTTGCAGCCGGAGCGAAGGCCTCCGGCGCGACGGGTGCGGCCGGTTTTTCCTCGTTATAGTGATGATGATGCTGAGGCGCCCGGCTGAACAGACTGAAGCCGCCA
>JAKAVW010000280.1 GCA_021827445.1 Pseudomonadota bacterium | reverse complement strand
ATAAATTATTGTTATAATTCAGTATGTTGAATGACTTAACCCAGCCTGGCACCTCATCAGCAGGCATGGGTTTAGAGAAGAGATAGCCCTGCATGGCATGACAATCCAGTGTCTTCAGCAGTTGTAAATGGCCGATGGTTTCCACCCCCTCCGCGACCACTTCGAGACCCAGCATATTGGCCGTCGTTGTAACACCGGCAACAATAGCGAAGTCCCGCGGATCATTGAGGATATCCCGCACGAAGCTCTGATCCACCTTGATCGTTTGGGCTGGCAGTTTCTGCAAGTAGCTCAGGGAGGCACTACCGGTGCCAAAGTCATCCAAAGCAATGCGCAGACCCAAGTTATTGCAGGCTTGCAGGGTCTCCTGCGCCGTGGGGAAATCCAGCATGGGGGCAGTTTCCGTGACTTCGATCTCGTACATCTCAGGCGCGAGGTCAGGATGCGCTGCCAGGGCAGCACGCATATCATTTAGAAACTCGGGATCCAGTAGATGGCGGGCACTGATGTTCATAGACATTCGTAAAGGAAGCCCATCGCGATGCCACTGTTCTCCCTGAGTGAGCACGGCATCAAGTACAAAACAGCCAATGCGCCGTGCCAGACGCGGATGATCCAGGGCATTCGCAAATGCAGCAGGGGCAAGAATTCCGAGCTGCGGGTGCACCATACGGATCAAGGCTTCAAAGCCGATCACTCCCTGGCAGGGCGCAACCCCTTGGCCGGGTGCCAACCCGTCGTGGGTCGACACCACCGGCTGGTAGTACATTATCAGCCGCTGCTCTTCGAGTGCCTCCTGGGTCATCGTAATCTCCTCCATGAGTTGTTCCTGTTGGGCATCCATGGTTTTTTCATAGAATTGGTACTGGTTACGCCCGCCATTCTTAGCGGCATAAAGCGCCATATCGGCATGTCGCAACACACTCCGTTGATCACCGTCATCCCAGGGGATGACGGTGAATCCCAAGCTACCCGAAATGGTTACGCTGTTTCCATCCAAAAGCATCGGTTCGGCAATCGCCTGGAGCAAACGATTCGCCAAATGTTGCGCCCCTTCCATATGATGGATTTCGGGAAGCACCAAACCAAATTCGTCGCCACCAAGTCGGGCTATCGTATCCTTCGTCCGTAATGCCTTCCGCGTACGGCGCGCCACTTCTCGCAGAAGAATATCCCCCATATCGTGACCCAGGCGGTCATTCACCTGCTTGAACCCGTCCAGGTCCAGGATGCCCACTAGCAGAAGGGTTTCCTGTCGAGTAACCGCGCGAACCGCCTGTTGCAGGCGATCCAGAAACAAGGCACGATTCGGTAAACCGGTGAGCAGATCATGGGTGGCCTGATAGGCGAGATCTGCCGTGAGTTGACGTTTCTCCGTCACATCATGGAAGACCAGCACAACACCCAGAAGGGTGCCATCCCGTGCACGGATAGGGGCGGCTGAATCTTCTATGGCGCGTTCTTCTCCCTGTGCGGTAATAAGTATGGTGTGATTGGCCAGTCCGATAATTTTGCCTTCCTGCAACACCCGTTGAACGGGATTCGCCGCCGGGGCATGGTCTGCTTCCCGGACAATCTTAAAAACCGTATCCAGTGGTTTCCCCAACATTTCAGTACGCGAATAACCCATCAGGGACTCGGCAACGGAATTAATGTCTGTCACCCGCCCGGAGACATCTGTAGTGACAACCGCATCACCGATGGAGTGCAGGGTAACTTCCGCCCGTTCCTTGGCTTCCCAGAGTAATGACTCCGCAGCGGCTTTTTCCTGTATTCTTTCCCGAGCCATACGCCGGACTGTCAGGTAACCCACGACCGAAAGCAGCAGAAGAGTGAGCATGGCTGCCAGCGGTCCGGTCATACGGTTCCACCAGGCAACTACCAGGACAGAACGTGGCAAGCCCGCTCCGGCCACAAGCGGATAACCGGCTACGCGGTACCATGCGCCCAGGCGCCACTGGTTAACGACCGTCGCCAAACCGTAGTACACATCAGATTGTGCACCTTGATGCGCAAATATGGATTGCGCGGCGATGCCATTTTGCCGAATGCTAAAAGAGGTCTTGGTCGGCGGTGGATAACGGCTTTCCAGAACGCCCCCATTGCGCAAGAGAAAAATAGAGCCATGTTGCGGCAACGGTAGTGCCGCCCAAAAAGGCAACTGCCCATTCTGCAAAGGCAATAGCACTACCATCCGTAGAGGCTTGGGCACGCCATGATCAAGTATCTGCGTCTGCAGAAACAGAGGCACCATCCACGCGCCTTCTCGTGTGTGCATGGACGTGGTTTGTACCGGTGGCCCCATACAAAATCCAGGAGAACGCCAACAATGATCGAGGAGACGGTGTTGTTCCGGGTTGATTTTGAGAGGGGGTTGCACGCCCCTTCCAGATGGAGAAAGTAGCGCATCCAGCAAGCCTTTATCGGCGCCTACGGCGACCGGGGACCCTTGCCATGACCGAACACCGATGGCAGCAAAATTGTGTTCTAATGCCAGATACTTTTCGAGGGCTTGACGGGTGGTGATGGAATGGTTTACCCCTTCTCGATCGACCTCGTTTCCCAGCATCAGCATGGAGTTGTGTGCATCATTTAGAAACAGGTGAGTGCCATCTGCAACAGCGGCGGCCATCGCCAATAGATTGGTGCCATACTGGTGGCGGATTTGCTGCCAATCCGCATAGCCCAACCATCCTCCAACCGCCAACACGACAACCAAAAACACCAGCCAGACGCGATTGAGCCAAGTTAGCATGGGCAAATGAGGTGACACGTTTGCATAAGGGATATGCGACTCGATTCCATTTCTGGGGCAGAGCATTGTACCTGTTAGCTAGTACAGAAACGCAGAGTCTGCCAAGTTTGGTTCATCTGAACTGGGAATGGCGTACTCCCGCAGGGTCTGCTGATCAGTGGCCCGAGCACGGAAAGGCGGCACAGCGCACAAAATCCGCCACCGCTTCAACCATCATCCAACATCGCATTCTGTGCCTCACAAACCAATGACCGCATCCACTCAGATGACTTCGCCCACGCTTTTTCCGGAACATATACCGAGACGGTCTCCCGCACCTTGTGCGCCACAGCCATGAATTCCCGGCCTTGGGATCCAGATAGAAAATCGAAAACCCAGTGCTGCCCCAGCAGTCGGCCGGACGCCAGCAAACGTCGCCGTAAACCGCTGCCCGCGTTGGCGGAGAGCAGCACGGAAAAGAGGGCCAACAGCGTAGCGGCATATTCATCTCGCATGCCTTCGCCGTGGGCGATGCGCAAGTAGTCCACATAGACCGTCAACCGCATGGGGCGGGATTCCATCTCCCGGCGCAAGTGTTCCATCACGGATTCGATTTTCCAGTGATCCACCACAGCGGCCGAGTCATCCAGGCAGGCTTCGCCGCAGAGAATACCAAAGATCCCCGCCTCATAGCGGTTAACCGTGCCGTCATAATCCTTGCCGCTGGTGGCCCTTACCAGTATGAGGTCGCCGCCGAGATGGTGGTCCCTGCCCTCCGCATCTGTTGCGCTCCCGTGGATGGCCCCAGGAGGCACACCTCCGGCGCCGGTGTCCCAGGAAATCTTCCCTGCATCATTCTGGTTGCGCTTCCAAAGGTCCGCCTTGCGCTGGCCAGGCGTTTTTTCGGCGTCCACCACCTTCTGCGCAATGCTGATAATCCGGCTTTCTTCGACATCGACCGCTTCGGCAATTCCGATAAGGTCAAAATTGCTGGGATCCCGCATAAGGCCGAAAACCGCCATGTCCTGCAGAAACGCCTGATCCGCATTCTGGCCGATGAGCTTTTCCATCATGCGGCAGAACGCCTCGAAGTCCATGGACTTGGCCGCACAATCCAGATATTTGCGGGCTGTCGCCTGCAAGGCAACCTCGTTTCCTGAACCCGTGCCATTATTACCGATCCACCACTCGTAGATCTGCATGGCGTCGTGCCACTTGCCGTAAGTCCAGTACACGTCCGCCTCGCCCAGCAAATCATCGGTGGCCAAATTGTCCACTTCCTGATTTTTGGGGTTGGCCCTTGTTGCAGCCTGCAGGGCCTGCAAGGGTAGTGCGATAGCGACTTGCGGGTTGGCGTAAATGCGGGCTGGAGACTGATCCGCCTTGGTGTTGCCTCTCGCCGCCTGCAGGGCCGTAGCGGCCAATGGCACGCTGTCGAACTTCAAACCGAAGAGTTTCATCCGCTGTTCTCCAGGTTGCCAGCAGCCGACGGAATGGCTTGGCACCTCTCGGGAGGCTCCAGAAAAGCGTCTCTGGCGCCAGCGAAGCGGAGAAAGTGCTTGCACCAGCGAAGCGGAGAGCAAGGGCAGCCTGCATGGCCTGCAATGGACAGGGAGAGCGTAGATTGACAGATACCTCTCATAGATCCTCTCTGCTTATCGGTGGAATGCGCTTTGTCTTTACTACGGCACAATTCGCGTGTATTTCCGTCGCAGCAGCATCACCATTTTGCACAAGGGCGTTTCGTGCATGCGCCGCACGAAGCTGGGCCATGCCAAATCCGCGCGCAGCAGGAAGAACCGAGATGAAGACATCCGCGCCAGATCAAACGC
>JAKAVW010000006.1 GCA_021827445.1 Pseudomonadota bacterium | reverse complement strand
TCAACATGGCTGCGCACCCAGGCCGTAGCCGCTTCGGCTTCGTTCGCCGAAAGATTCGTGTCCTGAAAAAAGGCGCCGTGACCCGCTACGCCCTGCTGCGTGCTGTTGTCGCTCATGATGGTCTCCTCAGTCCTTATCACTCTGGCTCGCGAGCCAGTCTTCATAATCTTCACGCTTCTCGTCAATGAAATCTTCAATAACATCAAAGAGATTCTCGTCCATGGTTTCCAAGGATTTGAGTACGCCTGTCATTTCCCAGATGGTGTACATCTCCACGGAGGTTTTCAGCGAAACTTCCCACGCCGTTTCCACGGTTTGCAAGGTGCGCACCGGGATAGCTTTACGCAGGATCCGCAGATCACCTTCGACCTTCTGGATATTGGGACCCCAATCCGGGAAATGATCGGGCTGAATCATGTCCGGAGAGAGTTGGTTGCCCGTGGTGATCAGTTTGAGCATGACGCGGCCGAAGGGACGCAGCACATCTTTCGCCGACTGCATTCCATGGCGAATAGAAACTTCGCGCATGATCATGACCAGGCCACCAGGAGAATTCTTGAAGGGACAACGCGCTGCGCAGGTCATGCACTGCGCGCAAGCCCAGATTTTTTCCTGCATCGCATCATATATTTGCTCGACATTTTCTGTCCACAATAATTGAACAATTTCACGAGGACTGTAATCATAGAACTGCGCAGACGGGCAGGTAGCCGTACAAATGCCACAATTCAAACATCCATTGAGTTCGTGGTCATAACGAAAATCCGCGCGGACTTCGTCAAACATCTCTTTCATCTCAGCGTAAGTCGCCATTTACTCGCTCCTCGCTCGCAATTAATTACGTCACCCCTGTTGACCCGCTGTGCAGATCGGTAATTCACATAAAGAGCGTAATATCAGACTCTCCGGCGAACTCGAAGAACGAGGCAGCGCCACCAAGTTCAATGCCATCAATGAAATCAGCCGTATCAAACTCGAAAAGATCAACGGTCATCTGACAGGCAATCATCCGCACTTCAGCCTCAACACAGAGTTCACGCAGCTCCTCAAGACTGGCGACACCCTTTGCCTTCATTTTGCTCTTCATCATGGATGTGGCCATTCCTTCCATACCCGGAAGCACCATCATCAGCGTCGGCATTGGTATCGGCATCGGCATTGCGGGATTCCCGAGCGGGCTCACGCGCAGATGGCTCAAGTCCTTCTTCAACAACTGCAAACCATAGAAGGTGAAGAATATCTCAACCCCATAGCCGAGTGCTGCTGCGGTAGATGCCAGAATGAAGGGCGGATAGCCCCAATCCAGAGTGCCCTTCGTGGCAATAATTGCTAACTTTTTCTCGTCCATTGTTTTGTGCTCCCGGTCGGGCTTCACTTCCCAACCCTGTTAAATTAGGCCTTCTGGATAAAAAAGATGAACTCGCCAGCGGCTTCCGCCTGATCCAGCAGGGGATTCTTGGTCTGCTTGGAAAATGCTTCAAAGTCCTTTACGGCGCCTGGATCAGTAGCAACGATCTTCAAGACCTGTCCAGAGGTCAGCTCACCAAGCGCCTTCTTGGTGCGGAGAATCGGCAACGGGCAATTCAGTCCGCGGGCGTCGAGTACCTTGTCTTCTTGTACCATGGGTTAACCTCCTCGGTTATGATGTCTGAAAAACTACTTGCAAGACTCTATCAGGAAAAGCATGAACAGCAAGGCAAATATTTTGATTTGATGATTAAGCACCCCTATTTTAGAGTATCCTTATTTACCAGACAACTGCACAATGGGGAAGCCCAGATTGGCCCAGGCAGATATTCCTCCCCGCAAATTAAGTACTTGGCCGAAACCCTGCGCCGCCGCGAAGGCAGCTGCCTGTGCCGAACGCCCACCGCTCAGGCAGTAAAAAACCACTGGTTGCGATTTATCCATCTGGTGCAGTGACATAGGCAACAGGTGCAAAGGCAGGTGTCTGGCACCATCGATGACACCCCGGGCGACTTCGCCGGGCGAGCGCACATCAATCAAGGTGAATGCATCCCCCTGTTCCGTCAAGGCTTTAAGCTGATCGGCGGTGATTTCTTGAAAACCGTACATGCGTCACTCGTTTACATGAAAGAAAAGTTGATTGAGTAGTCTACACGATGCTCCTCACTGCGTGTAGCACCAGTTACCGGAAACGTCAAACACCCCAAAGGCTACCCCCCGAGTCGCATCATGAACACCCGCGCAGAATGGCTTGGATCACTTACAAACTGATGCCGTTCCGGTTTATCGCGCCAGATACCCTGAGTAATCGCCTCGGCAATCTGCCTGTCGCTATTCGGCCCCCGCATGAGAGGCAAAAGTTCCAATCCACTATCCTGACCCAGACAATACACCAGGCGCCCAGCCGCTGTGAGGCGTACCCGATTACAGGTTGCACAAAAATCATTGCTGATGGGGGTAATAAAGCCCACCTGGGAGCGCACTGCCGGAAGCTGATAGAGACGTGCAGGGCCATTATCCGCAGGCCTAGTCACGGGTTGCAGCGGACCAAATTGCTGCTCTATGATTTGCTGGGCTTCCGCGGCGCTCAAAAATTGCACTTCCTGGGCGCCCGCCCCAGCCGCGCCCAAGGGCATAGTCTCAATAAAGCGTATGTCGATACCGCGCTGCATCGCGTACGCCACCAGCGTCGGCAGGCCGTTTCCGTTATCCCGGCGAAGCAGCACGACATTGAGCTTAATCCGTGGAATTTTCGCGAGAATAGCTGCTTCGATACCGTCCAGCACACGCTGCAAGTCACCGCCCCGAGTCACCCGTGCAAAGACTTCAGGATCAAGACTGTCGAGACTGATATTCAAATTATTGACGCCTGCCTGACGCAGTGCCTCGGCGTGACGCCCTAACAGTAACCCATTCGTACTGATACTGATCTTGCCCACACCGTGACGACGGGCGGAGCCGACGAGAGAAAGAATCCGCGGATGAATGAGTGGTTCACCACCCGTAAAACGCATATGGCGGACGCCAAGCCCGCTGAAAATACGAATCAGGCGATCATATTCTTCTGCCTGAAGATGGTCGTCCCGCGCGAAGAAGGGGGTCCCCTCTTCAGGAGAGCAGTAATCACAGCGAAAGTTGCAGTGCTCGGTCACCGAAATTCGCAGGTAAGTGACGTGCCGAGCGAACTGGTCCGCTAACGCGGTTTCCCGTATCGGTTCTGCAAGTAACTCCTGCGACATGCCTTCCACTCCTTGGGGACTGCTCCCTGGAAAATCTATACTAGCCCTCTTTTGAGACCAAGCTCAACACTGCTGGCGACCATGATAGAGGTTGACTACATGCTGCGCTTCGACAAAAAACAGCCAGCGCTCCACGCCAATTCCGAAGACGACCGACAGAACGGCAATCCAGGCGAAGGCCGACTGCCCGGTGACAATACCGATCACCAATGCGGCAATAGGGATGACAAAGGCGAAGATGTACATAATGACTTTGATGCTCCGCGCTTTAGCCGCCGACAAGGTATGTCCGAATTCTTCTGTCAGGAAGGTACCAAAGGTATGTCCCTGTTCCAGAATGCGCACGGTAGAGCGATTGAAACCGGTAGCGGTACGTATGGTCGGGCCACCTGGACGACTGATCCAGAAATAATAGATCCCCTTCATAACGGCGGATGCGGCCAACAGGGCCAGAGCGATACCCACCAGCGTGCCCGCCGGAGCGCCCACGATAATCCGCTCTGCGGCCAGCACCGTAGCGCCGATAGCTAAGCCCATAACGTAAAAGTTGGCGGGGACCAGCGCTGTATTCCACTGACGAATCGTACGCAATACCGCGTAAATCATGCCTTGGCAGAAAATGGTAATGAGCCCGATCACTCCGGCCAGATTCAACAGAATCAGCCCGGCGACGTCGTGGGTACCACTGGTAAAGAAAACCCAGAGCAGATAGAGCACCGCGAATGGATAATAGAGCACCGCAAAAACCCCCTCACGCGCCAGCCAGGAAGTGCGCCAGCGGGTGAAGGCCCGCCAGGCATTTTTGGGATTCGCGAGATGGGCGGTGGAGGACAACATACCGATGCTGACGAAAACGAGGGAAAGAATCACCGCAATCATCGTCTGCAATGGATTAAGTCCTCCGTCAATCTGGAGGTCATTGACGATGGCTGTGAGGGCCATGATGCCAAAACCACCACCGGAGAACAGGGTCAGGAATATAACTGCGAGAGCCGGATGCATGGGATCTCCTTAACGCTCAACGACGCGATTGACCCACTCCTTCACCTTGCGAACAGCCTTTTTCTTGAGCTCTTCGATCGGGATAGGGGCGTGGACACGGGGGGGCAAATAGTGATTTGTGGGATTATAGTCGAGCTCCGGCATGAGCTGGTAACCACCCCGCTCGCGTACCGCACGGCTCACTGGACTTTCCGGATCGTCAACATCGCCGAACATACGGGCGTGTGCCGGACAGGTCAACACGCAGGCGGGCTGGCGCTCTTCTTCCGGAATCTCCATGTCATAAATGCGGTCAATGCAGAGTGTGCATTTCTTCATGGTGCCAGAGACGCGATCCAGTTCGCGGGCACCATAAGGACAGGCCCAGGAACAGTAGTTGCAGCCCATACATTTATTCTGATCGACCAGGACAATGCCGTCTTCAGCGCGCTTGTAAGAGGCACCGGTCGGACACACGGTCACGCATTCAGCGTTCTCACAGTGCATGCAGGACATGGGGAAATTAATGGTTTTATTGTAGGGGTAGTCACCCACCTCAAAGTGACGGATGCGGTTGAACCACACGCCAGAGGGTTTGGCACCATAGGGGTCGTAGTCCGTCAGTGGCGCCGTCGTACCGCTGGTATTCCATTCCTTACAGGCTACTGCGCAGGCATGGCAACCTACGCAAGTGTCCAGATCAATGACCAAACCGAGTCTCATGGCAGTCTCCTTGGCGCGTCAGGATTTCAGGTTGACGGGCTTGTGGGTGTGATAACGCAGCACGTCAGGGACAGGGATGTCTCCGGGTAGAGGCTTCATGGTCGGGAATGTCGGCCAAGTGCCCTCGTCTCCAGGTGCTGCCGGGTAGATCTTGACCATCAGGTCATACCAGGCGGCCTGACCGGTGATCGGATCGGAATTCGTCAAACGCCGCTCACCCTGCCTGGCCGGCAGCAACTCGGAGATGAGATGGTTCATCAGGAAACCGCGAGTTGCTTCAGGAGCGTCTGGTTTCAACCCCCAGGCACCCGATTGCTTGCCAATGGCATTCCAGGTCCACACCGTATCTGCCTGGCAGCCTTCAATAAGCTTGACCTGCACGCGAATTTTACCGTTATGGCTCTCTACCCAAACCCAGCTTTTATCCTCAATACCCATCTGCAGGCCGCGCTGACGGTTCATATATAGATAGTTCTGGGCGATGATCTGGCGCAACCAGGCATTCTGACTGTCCCAGGAGTGGTACATCATCATCGGCCGCTGGTTGACGGCGTAAAAGGGATATTCCTTCTTGTCGATACGCTGCTGTTCTAAAGGCTCATAGAAATCGGGCAGAGGATCAAAATAGGTTGCCAGGCGTTCGCGATCCACCGGATCTTTGGGCTGCGGCCCATCGTAAAGCCCCTGTCCCGCCAAACGGAAGCGCTGGAAGGTCTCAGAATACAATTCGATAACAATGGGATCAGCCGTCGGATTGAAGCCAACGCGCTGCGCCAGCTCCAGATAATCCTTGTTGGCAAAGCGGTAAAAAGCCATGGATTCCGGCAGGTGATACTTGAAGAATCCTTGATTTTCGATATACCGGTCCCACTGATTGGGGTTCGGCTCGCCACGCAGGTGGCTATTACCATCCGCGCCACGCCAGCCCGCCAGGAAACCAATACCCGGTGCCCGCTCATAGTTGATAATGAAGTCTTTATAGCCCGTAAACCGGGGCTCTCCATTCTCTTTGGTGAATGCCGGAAACTTGAGACGACTGGCGATATCCACCATCACTTCCTGCCAGGGCCGCACGTTGCGGTCGGGCTGGAGAATGGGGTGGCGAATGGAGTCACAAATCGCGTCCGGTTCCGAAATAGGGCGATCAAGTAGAGAAATGGCGTCGTAGCGCTCCAGATAGGTGGTATCAGGCAGAATCAGATCGCCGAAATTGACCATTTCGGAATGGAAGGCATCTACGACCACCAGGAAAGGAATCTTGTACTCGCCATCGTCGTCCTTGGATTTAAGCATTTCCTGCACGTTGGCCGTGTTCATGGTGGAATTCCAACTCATGTTCGCCATAAAGAAGATCAGCGTATCGAGGGCATAAGGATCTTTGTTGACTGCGTTGGTGATGACCATATGCATCAGACCATGGTTGGCGATGGGCGCCTCCCAGGAATAAGCCTTGTCGATGCGCTTGGGCCGGCCATTTTCATCAATGACCAAATCTTCCGGTGCTGTCGGGAAGCCCAGCGGCAACGATTTAAGTGGCGTATTGGGTGCGCTGTGCTGGGCTGGCTTGTTGGGCGGTGGTACCGGCTTGGGGTATGGCGCTTTGGAGCGGAAGCCACCAGGACAGTCGATGGTGCCCAGCAAAACCTGGAGCAAGTGGATAGCACGGGCTGATTGCATACCGTTGGAGTGGGCAGAGATACCGCGCATAGCATGCATGGACACCGGGCGCCCGATGAACTTGTCGTGCTTGCGGCCCGCCCAGTCGGTCCACTCTACTTCGATTTCAATGCTTTCCTTAAAGGCCACATGGGCCATTTCAAGGGCCAGACGTTCAATGGTCTCGGCAGGAATCCCGGTAATCTTGCTGGCATTTTTGGGCGAGAAACGATCGTCCAGATAACGCTCAGTGAGCACGGACATGACGGTACGCACGGGTCTCCCGTCTGGCGCGGTATATTCGCCAAAGAGGGCACCACTGGAACCGGCTTCCATCCCATTGGCAAACGCCTCTTTTTTGAGATCCCAAATCATGGGATGCCCTTCGGTATCACGTAGAATCAGGCCATCACCCTTTTGGCCAGGGGTGTTGACCACGAGGAAGGGGGCATTTGTGTAGCGTAGGAGGAAATCCCAGTCGAACTGTTCATTCTGCAAAAGTACATACACCATGGAGAGTGCCAGCAGCCCATCAGTGCCTGGTTTGATAGGCACCCACTCATCCGCAATAGCCTGATAGCCGGTGCGCGCTGGATTGATACCGACAAATTTGCCGCCATGGCGCTTGAGCTTCTCCAGTCCGATCTTCAAGGGGTTGGAAGAATGGTCTTCAGCGACACCCCAGAGCATGAAGTACTTGGTGCGGTCCCAGTCCGGGTCGCCAAACTCCCAGAAGGCATGCCCCAACATATACAAACCCGCAGTGGCCATATTCACCGAACAGAAGCCGCCATGAGCAGACCAGTTGAGCGTACCGAACTGTTGCGCCCACAGGCCGGTAAGTGCCTGCATCTGGTCCCGGCCAGTAAAAAAGGCGAGTTTGTTGGGATCCGTGGCACGGATGTGAGCGAGACGCTGGGTCAAGGTATCGATGGCCTCATCCCAGGAGATTTCTTCAAACTCACCAGCACCACGCTCGGTACCCGGCTTACGCCGCAGTGGATTACGCAGCTTCCCAGGGGAATACTGCTTCATGATCCCGGCGGAACCTTTTGCACAGAGGACGCCCTGATTGATTGGGTGGTTGCGATTGCCCTGAATAAATCGTACCTTATTATCCTCTACCGTGATCTTGATGCCACAACGGCAAGCGCACATGTAGCAAGTCGTGTATTTAATTTCCTGCTTGCTGTGGTCTTCAAATTCCATGACGGTAGCCATCTCGTACCTCGCGTCTGCATGCACCAAATTGGGGACATCCCGTTATCCCCGAGATGTTGGCGGAGCAGACCTGATAAAGCAAGTCAGCGTTTTTGATTTTGTAATAAGTAGCTCTTATTTGCTTTGTACCCGGCGCGGTGAGTAGTTTAAGGGCACTTAATCCAAGGAGATTCACTCATGATTCGCAATGAGTTCAAAGAACATTCGCGCATTACCATTACCTGGAAGGATAAGGAAGGCAAGCTGCGTCCCGGTAATTTCTACGTATATGCCCTCCTCAAGGACGCCATGATCGTCCGCGCCACGGACAAAGACGGCTTGTTGCGCAAACTTGCCTTCAGCGACGTCCTGCGCGTGGTGAAGTTTCAGGATGTGGCACCGCAAGATCGCTACATGATCCCTGATGAGATCCTGAAAGAAGCGAACTGGAAGGATCGGGATGTGATGGTGCGTTACAGCTCTTCACCAAGCCGCGGTAAGTAGGTAATCAGGCGGAGGGTAGACAGGACGCCTGATCTCTCTCCCAGAGGCCCGTCTTGCCGCCATCTTTCCGCAAGAGGCCGATGTTTTGCAGCAACATCCCACGATCTATGGCTTTGCACATGTCGTAAATCGTGAGCAAACCCACGGAAACCGCCGTGAGGGCTTCCATCTCGACACCCGTCTGGCCAGCACAGCGCACTTCGGCCCGGCAAACGATCCGCGCCGGGTCATGAGCAGGAGTCAATTTGACTTCGACGCCCGTGAGGAGCAAGGGGTGTGCCAAAGGGATCAGTTCCCATGTTTTTTTGGTGGCCTGAATGGCCGCGATGCGTGCCACTCCCAGAACATCGCCCTTCCCCATCCGTCCAGATTCTATGCACTCCAGCGTCGCTGCCGCCATGACGATTTCGCCCGCCGCCAATGCCGCCCGAATGGTTACCGCTTTTCCGCCGACGTCGACCATGTGTGCGTCACCAAGCCCATTAAAATGATTGAGGTTGTCGAGACTGGACATAAATCTGGCACTCCTTTTGCTTAAGGCCATAGAACACGCGCGACTCAGGAAGCGGACATGACTTTCCCCAAACGCCTCTGGCTGTGGATGATTCTCTATTTTTTTAGTATGTCTGCGCAGGCCAATCTGCGCTTTTTGCTGCCGCCGGTCAGCAGCCCGGCGGTGATGTATGCCGCATTCACACCGCTCGCCAAGTATCTGAGTCAGGCAGTCGGCCAGAAGGTTACCCTCAGCTTCAGTGCCAATCTGGAAAACTTTTATAATGAGGCCGAGAAACCGACGGCACAGATTGCCCTGTTTTGCCCGATTTCCTATATTCGCACCGCCCATACTGAAGCCTACCAACCACTGGTTGGGGTAACACCCACCTCTGGCGGGAATCATAGTGTGATTGTCGTACGCAAGGATAGCAACATTCACACAATCCTCCAGCTCCGCAACCAGAGCTTCGTGATGGGAGATCCGGCCTGTGCGGCTTCATCGCTGATTCCCCTGTCGCTGTTCCACGAAGTAGGACTCACACGCAAAAGCTTCAGCACCTTTCGTCAGAGCGGCTCTGACCAAAGCGCTCTGATGGATGTGGCCGCACGCTTCTACGACGCGACGGCCGTGGCAGAAAATGTAGCGGCGCCCTACTTACGTTCAGGCAGTTTGCGTATTATCGCCCGCGCTGATGTAGGGCCAGGCGACCTGCTAGCCGCTTCATCCGAGGTTCCGGCGGCCGTACGATCGCGCCTGACCGCTGCTCTTCTACAGGTTGATCGGGCCGATCCGGCTGCCATTCATGCTTTAGGTGGACTGGCTGCAGGCTTTCAGCCCGTCAGCGATGAAGACTACAACGTACTGCGTACGCTCTATATGGACATACACGGTATCGCCTTGAATCCCAAGGTTGGGCAGGAGGCTCTGACACTCGGTATCCCACCCACGTTCACCCCCCTCTCTGCCTATCGTATTTTTGCGCCGCTGCAAGAGGCATTATCTCGAATCACCCACCGCCCCGTCCAAATGGTCATACCCCGTAATGAAAACACCTATGTCGCAGATGGGCGCAAGGGACGTTTTGACTTCGCCTTGCTGACACCTAAAATGGTACCCGCAGAGAAGAAATGGATGATTCCGCTCGCAGAATCAGTGCCGCACAAACACGAACAGGGGCTGGCCATCATCGCGCGCGATGCCCCGAAGGAGAGCAAGCTGAGATTATCCAACCCGCTGTCGGTCGCCTATGCCAGTCCCTATTGCAGTGGGAAGTCTATTGCGACGGGAAAACTGCATAAGCTCGCAAACGGGCGCACCATCGTTTGGTTAGCCGTGGGATCAGAGCGCGCCGTACTCACCCACCTGGCCGACGGAAAGGTGCAATTGGGCATTGTTCGGGTAGCAACCATCACTGCTCTGGAAAAGGAATTGCCCGGAACCTGGTCCATTATACAGCATGCGGGAGATGCACCAGCCTGGACACTGGCTGCCAACCGGCAGTTGCCGGCGGAGTTGCGCGATCGAGTGAAAAAGAAGGTCCTGGCGCTACCCGCAGAGGCCATGAGCGGCACGGGCTTTCAGAACTTTAGTTCGCCCAGATCATGAGCAGCTCCTTCAAAGACGACCAGGTATCAGTGGGGAGCGGCGCGCCTCCGCACCCGCATGAGGCAGGTGGGTTACGCTCCTTCTGGGCGCGCATCATGCGCAACATGACCCGGTCCTATATCGTGGTGGTGCATCCCATCTCGCGGTCTTGGCAGAATATGACCTGGCGTGCCAAGAGCATGGCTTTTGTGCTCTTGCTGGTGGCCCTCATCTATCTTTTGATTGCCCTCTTTCTGTATACCTCTGTACGTACGGATCTTACCAGTCAGGTGCAGACTGAACTGATGCGCCTGACCCAGAATCTGGCCAGTGACGCCGCAGATCCGCTGCTCCTCAAGGATGGCGGCAAGCTCAGCAAGTTGGCCAACTCCAATAACCCTTTGGTGCACTCGGTCGTGGTGGTTAACCACCTGGGCGTCATAGTTGCCAGCAAGAATATTTCGCAACTGGGGCAGGCCATCCGACGGCCACTGCCCGAGGCGGCGAGTCACCAGGGCGACCAGTTTATGGCCCCCATTCTGGCGGACGGACATCGCCTCGGGGCCGTCTGGGTGAACAGCGATCGCCGGCAGATCGCCGAACTCGTCAACCAGCGACTGAATCGCACGACCAGCCGCCTGCTGATACTTGGCTTGATTACAGCTTTACTGGGTTTACTGGGTGCTTACCTGGTGAGCTTGGCAATGACGCGTCCAGTACTGCGACTCCTTGGCGAAATCGAGAACATGGAGGCACGACTAGGTCTCGAAGAGCGACCAATAACACCGCGCCAACCCCTGTCCGGTGATGAATTGCATCGTCTGGAACGTGCATTCCGCCTGACAGAGCAACGTCTCAAAGAGCATCTGACGGAACTTCGGCAGCTACATCAACGCCAGCAAGCCATGCAATGCATGGCCACCATCGGTGAGATGTCGGCGCAGGTGGCACATGAGATTCGCAATGCCTTGTCTTCTCTGCGGGGCGCCGCACGCTATCTGGTACGCTATGGGAATGAGGAAAATCAAGGGGATTTTATTCGCATTATTGAAGAGGAAGTACAACGCCTCTACGACATGACCCAGGGTTTTCTCGATTTTGGCAGGCCTTACGCCGCCATGCCCGTAGATACGGAAATCCGTAGTTTGCTGAAACATAGCGTACAACGCCACACCGTCGATCTGGAGGCCAAAGCCATCGCTGTTTCTGTGGATTGCTCTCCGTCACTACACGCACTGCTGGACCCATCGCTGATCGGGCAGGCACTCAGCAACCTGCTCCTCAATGCCATAGACGCCCTACCCCCAACAGGCGGTCATATTTTCCTCTATGCAGAGTCGCTGCCATACTACCAACTCAATATTGGGGTTCGCGACAACGGTCCTGGCATACCCGATGAAAAACGCAGCACCATTTTCAAGCCTTACGTCACCACCAAAACCAAAGGCAGCGGGCTCGGGCTAGCCGTGGTTACCAAGATCATGATGGTGCATGATGGCGGGGTAGAACTGCGTACCACGGCAAGCGGTGCGGATTTTGTCCTGCATTTGCCGCTGCGCCTCCCCTCTCAGGTCGAAAATAGGTTAAGTTAGAGCCATTCGAAATTCAGCAGCGAGTAGTCCATGACAAACCCTGTATTGATTGTAGAAGACGAAAAAAATCTGCGTCGTGTGCTTGTCGCGGTCCTGGAGGCGGAGGGCTACCCGACCATCGCAGCGGAAAATGCCGAGGAAGCGCTGGACATGATACGGACCGAGCATCCCGCCCTGGTCCTGACAGATCAGCGTCTGCCCGGCCTGTCGGGAACAGGTCTGCTGCGCCGGATCAAGGAAACACACCCGGAGATCCCAGTCATCATCTCTACGGCCTATGGAGAGATTGAACAGGCCGTAGAAGCCATCAAGGCGGGGGCAGAGCATTATCTGACCAAGCCGGTCGATGAAGGCGAGCTTATTGCACTCATCCGTCAGACTTTGGGCCGGCACGGGGAATCCCTGCCCCCGCTGCACCGGGAGCCGCGTCGACATGGCCTGATCGGCGTGAGTCGCGCCATTGAGACATTATTGGAGACCATTGATCTGGTGGCACCGGCGCCATCGAACGTACTCATTACCGGAGAATCCGGTACCGGAAAAGAGTTGGTTGCACGCGCGCTGCATCAGGCATCGCCACGAGCCGCACAACCCTTTATCGCGTTCAACTGTGGCGCTATTCCTCTGGAACTGGTAGAAAGTGAGATTTTTGGCTATGAGCGCGGCGCCTTTACCGGTGCCACCCGGGCCCAGGCTGGCAAGCTGGAAATGGCAGCCAGCGGCACGCTCTTCCTCGACGAGGTCGGTGACATGCCGCTGCCCATGCAGGTCAAGATGTTACGCGCTTTGCAAGAACGGGAGTTTACCCGCCTCGGCACCCATCAGCCCCAACGCCTTGCAGCCCGCATCGTCGCCGCCACACATGTTGATCTTGCAAAAGCAGTGAGTGAAGGCCATTTTCGCGAGGACCTGTACTATCGCCTCAACGTGATTCCACTCCATATCCCGCCGTTGCGGCAACGACGTGCCGATATCGCGCCTTTGGTACACCATTTTCTGCAACAAATTTGTACGGTTATTGGCCGGGGTCCCATGGTCACCATCGCTCCAGACGCCCTGACCGCCCTGGAGGCATATGAATGGCCAGGGAACATACGTCAACTCGAAAATCTTCTGGAACGGATGGTTGTCCTCAATCGCCATGGCCACCTCCAGCGCAGTGATCTACCCGCCGAAATTGCTCAACAGCAAAATGATAATGCTTGCTCTGCTTCCACCAGTCCGTTCGACCTGCCAGCGCTTGAGCGTCAAACTGTACTCAACGCACTCGAAAAGACCCGGTTCAACCAGAGCCAGGCGGCGGTTCTCCTGGGAATCAGCCGCAAACAACTGCGCACCAAAATGAAAAATATTGGGCTCCTGGGTGATCAGGATGGTGAAGACGACACCCTCGACACCTGATGGAAGAAATAATGGGCCATGCCATAACGATCTGGCCCTTTTGGCACAGCAGAAGCCACCCAGAATGCACTGCACACATCTTCCTGAAGTCCGCACCACTGATCCCTGGTAATAGCAGTTCAACCCGACACCTCACGCCTCTTTTATAGCTTGGATTAAAATAGCCTGACTTTATCTGCTGTTCAGGCCTCTGTGTCGGCGCATCACCCCATATAATCTACTACAATATCAACCGTCGCCCGGTGACAAGAGCGTAAAACCACTCTGGCATGAAAGCTGCTAGACATTGCCCGCCACCGCTCGTGGGATTTGTAGTGTCAGATGAGCATATTAATGAAGCGCAGTGATGAGTCGACTCTGCCATTCGAGGTAAACACGTACGCCGCTGGCGATAATTCCACTCCCTTACGCCAAGGTGCTGGGGTTTGGCAAAAACGTAGTCTTTGAATTAAACCAGTGAGCAAACTTAAGGAGACTTTTTGTGATGAATAAAACGATACATAGACGCCAGTTTTTAGGTACCACCTTAGCCACTGGAGCGGTCGCCACCGCAGCGGGGATTGGCTTGATCAGACCCCAGTTGGCTTTTGCGGATAATGTGCCGGGCTGGCCCGCCAAGGCTTTTGATGCCAAGGTCCTTAAAGAGGCCATGAGCAATGCCATTGGCAAAACACAGGTGGCTGTTTCGCCCAAAGTCAAACTGACCGCACCGACCATCGCTGAGAATGGTGGTGCAGTGCCAGTCACCATCGAAATTGATTCGCCGATGACCACTGATGACTACATCGCCGCGGTTTACTTGTTCGTGGATCACAACCCGACCCCCCTTGCCAGCCAGTTTACCTTCACCCCGGCTTGCGGACAGGCTTATATTCAGGAACGCATCAAGATGGCCAAGACGGACAACGTCCGCGTGGTAGCGAAAACCAACAAAGGTGAACTAATGGCCTCAGCACCGCGTGAAGTCAAAGTTACCATCGGTGGTTGCGGCGGTTAATTCCAGAAAACTCCAATTTTACAGAGGATAGCATTCATGTCAGACAATATCGGTAACCCCATGATTCGCATGGCGAGCAGCGCAAAGAAAGGTGAGATCATTGAAGTGCGCTCGTTGATCATGAATCCCATGACCACCGGCCTGATGAAGGATAAGGCGGGCAAGCTTATTCCCGCTCATTTCATCCAGACGGTAAATGTTACGTTCAATAACAAGCCGCTCCTAGATATCGACTGGAGCACCGCAGTGAGCGCCAACCCCTACCTGGCCTTTAAATTACGCGCAGAAAGCAGCGGCACCCTGAAGATGGTCTGGAAAGACAATACAGGCGGGATTTGGAGTGCCGACTCCAAACTGACCGTAGCTTGATTTTGGGGTGGCATGTCCGCCCTTGCCAACAAGGAGAACACCATGAAGCGGTTGCCAGTCGCGCTTTCGATAGTCAGTCTTGCTGGCGTTAGTGGCACCGCTCAGACATTGAGCTGGTGGGACCGAGGTAACAACGCCAAGGTCGGCCCCACCGAAACTCTTCAACAGTCCCACAAATATTTCAAACAGCAGCCCTCTCACATGCCACTGGAGAAATATGCATCGGGGTCTTATGAGTGCAGCCCTGAAATATATAACCAATATCAAATGGCAGCGCCAATGTGATTGTGCTACAGACAAATATTACAGCCCTTCCCAGGGGGTCGCCTGCACTGAGAAAACGCGCTCATTTCCCGACCTATCGAACCGCGTGGTCAGTAGTGAACACGCTACAAAAACGTACGGAAGGATGTGACAAAAAAGTAGGGGCAGCGACAGCTCCGGAAAGTGTGGACCATCGCAATCCGGGATATTTTATGAGCTTATTTAAGCAACGGCATCAAAATCAATGTTCCGGGCTATCGACCCTAATCTAAGCCATCGGGCGACAGCCTTTCCTCTGAAACGGCTCGTCTGAAACAACCAACTAACGGGAAATACAAATGATGAATACACTCAAAACGATCTCATTCGTACCGGCCACCCTCCTGTGCAGTGCATTGTTATTTTGCGGGCCAGCAGTCGCCGCAAGCATGGCGGCACCGGTGTCCGGGATGCCAGCCATCAATACCAGCAGCCCACTCTACGTCGTGAATGTACAGAAGGGGGTTACCCCTGCACAAATAAAGATGGGAATCCAGAGTGGTGCAGAAGCAGAGAACATGAATGTCGTGGGCTCCCTGGATGTTCAGCAGGGGCTCCAGGAACGCGGCATCAAGAGCAGCCAGCCTTACGTCATCTATGAGGTATGCAATCTGGTGCTGGGGGCTAAAATTCTCAAGACGACTCCAGAATTCGGGGCCTTTGCACCCTGTAAAATTGTGATGTACGAACAAGGAGGTCAACTTAAACTTATGACCTATTTACCTACCTATGCCCTGAAATACTTTCCGAAGAATGCCGAGTCCGCGAAGGTCGCCAATGAGTTGGATCGGCAGATCATTACGGTTATGAAGCAGGCGGCGGCCGGTGGGCTTTGAGCACTATTGGAGGATTCCATGAATTTAGGAAGGCGTGATTTTTTGCAGTTGATGGGTATCGCGGGTGCAGCAAGCTTTTTTTCGCCGGGTGCCGCCCAATCTGCCTGGGGTGCCGATGCAGACCCCTATGAAATTCCCGATTATGGTAATGTGACTTTATTGCACATGACTGATTCCCATGCCCAGCTTTTACCGGTCTGGTGGCGGGAACCTGATACCAACATTGGTGTTGGACCAGTTCTTAATCAAACACCCCACCTCTGTGGGAAATGGATGCTGGATTATTATGGGGTAGCCACACCGGCATCTAACGAATATGCCTACTCCTGCCTCGACTATGACACCCTGGCCCACAAATATGGGAAAATTGGCGGTTACGCCCATATCGCCAGCCTGGTCAAGCGATACCGGGCGCAGCGCGGAGATAAGGTGCTTATGTTGGACGGTGGCGATAGCTGGCAGGGTTCTGCAACCAGCCTCTGGACCAAAGGCGCGGATATGGTCGGTGCCCAGAACTTACTTGGTGTTGACGATTTTGTCGGCCACTGGGAGTTCACCTACGGCCAGGATCAGGTGGAACATCTGGTCAAAACCGAACTGAAGGCAAACTTTCTGGCACAGAACATCTTTAACAATACCTGGCAAGAACTGGTATTCAAGCCCTACCACATTCATGAGGTAAGCGGACGCAAAATCGCGGTGATCGGCCAGGCTTTTCCGTTCACGCCCATCGCCAATCCTGAGCATTTTATGCCGGACTGGGGCTTCGGCATCCACACCGGACATATGCAAAAAATGGTAACCGAGTGCCGTGAACAACATCATGTTGATCTGGTCGTCGTACTCTCTCACAATGGCGCTGATGTGGATAAAAGGATGGCGTCTCTGGTGAACGGTATTGACATCATTCTCGGGGGGCATACCCACGATATTATGGGTCCGAAGCCGTTTATGGTGAACAAAACCCTGATCATAAATACCAGCACCAACGGCAAGATATTGGCACGATTTGATCTGGATGTGGGTAAAGGCAAGCTGAATGGCTGGCGTTTCCATTACCTGCCGGTATTCTCTAACCTGATCAAAGAAGATGCTGAAATGGCCGCATACATTCAAAAGGTCCGTGCACCTTACAAAGATAAGCTTGCGCAGCCCTTGGCGACTACCGAAAGCCTCCTTTATCGGCGTGACAACTTTAACGGTACTTTTGACCAACTCATCTGCGATGCATTGCGCGAAGAAATGGACTGTGAGGCATCTTTCTCACCAGGATTCCGCTGGGGTTACTGTAAGCTTCCGGGTGAAACCATCACCATGGAAGATGTGATGGGACAAACCGCCATCACTTATCCTCAGGTAACCGTCAACACCTATACAGGCGAAGAAATCAAAAACATCATGGAACAGGTCGCTGATAACATTTTCAACCCCAACCCTTATTATCAGCAGGGTGGGGACATGATTCGGGTCGGCAATATTCAATACGACTTCAATCCTGATGAAAAAATTTATCACCGCTGCAGCAACATGCGGGTTGGTGGTAAATCCATGTCGCCCACTAAAAAGTACAAGGTGGCTGGATGGGCATCCATGAAACCCGTGGAGGGCAAGCCCGTTTGGGAAGTTTTCGCCCACTGGTTGCAGTCCAAAAAACAGGTTCGCGTAGACAAACTGGACCTGCCGGTGCTCAACAAAGACATGGCAAGCAACCACGGTATCGCCTTTCCGAAATCCTACGATTTATAAGATTTATAGACTGTTGCAGGTAACGAGCGTAACGCACCGGCGCCCAGCGCCGGTTTTTTGTGGCCGCACTGCTGATTTCTGCCGAACACCCGACAGCGTCCACTGACGGTTCAGGCACACCTCAAGGCGAATGCAGTAGCCATTCAGCCACAGGCTTCATAGCTTTGGTCCCGGCCATTCCTCATGCTAAACTGCTCCCTGCACATGGCTTGTCGCGGATGCAGTAACCTTACTGCCCCTTCGAAGCCGTCTCTTCCATTTTCAGCAAGGCTTCCAACTTGATGATATTTAAACGAATTCTAGGCATTTTCTCCACTGATCTCGCCGTGGACCTAGGCACTGCCAACACCCTGATTTACGTGCGCGGCAAGGGTATTGTACTGTCTGAACCCTCTGTGGTAGCCATCCACACCGGGCGGCATGGGGCTACCGGCCGTCGGATGTACGTCGGAGAAGAAGCCAAACGTATGCTGGGCCGCACACCGGCCAACATTACGGCAATCCGCCCCCTGAAAGACGGCGTGATTGCCGATTTCCAGATTACCGAGGCTATGCTCAAGCACTTCATCAGACGCGTGCATCATCAACGCTTCCTGAGCCCAAGCCCCCGAATTATCGTCTGTGTACCCTATGGAGCAACGCAGGTGGAACGACGTGCCATCCGCGAGTCGGCGATGAGTGCGGGTGCACGCGAAGTACACCTGATTGAAGAGCCGATGGCGGCCGCCATCGGGGCCGGGATGCCCGTTGCGGAACCGACTGGCTCTATGGTGGTGGACATTGGCGGCGGCACCACTGAAGTCGGTGTCATCGCGCTGGGCGGGGTAGTCTACTCCCAGAGCGTGCGTGTCGGTGGCGACAAAATGGATGAAGCGATCGTCAACTACATCCGTCGCAATTACGGCATGCTGATTGGCGAGACTACCGCCGAAGAGATCAAGAAGAGGGTGGGTTGCGCCTATCCCGGTCAGGAAGTGCTCAGCATGGAAGTACGCGGACGCAATCTCGCCGAGGGCGTTCCACGGACATTTACGATTACCAGCAATGAAATTCTTGAAGCCCTACAGGAGCCATTAGGTGCAATTGTCGGTGCCATCAGACTGGCCCTGGAGCAGACGCCTCCCGAACTCGCTGGCGATATCGCTGAACGGGGCATGGTCTTGACCGGCGGTGGCGCCCTCCTTCGCGATCTGGATCGCCTGATCATGGAGGAAACAGCACTACCGGTCATCATTGCGGAGGATCCGTTAACCTGCGTGGCACGGGGCAGCGGTCGGGCGCTCGAAGAACTGGAGTTGCTAGGTGAGGTATTCGCCGACGATTAAGTTTACGGTTTCTCCTGAGCTACCATGCCTGCATTGTTTTTTCCTCGCCGCTACCCGCCGCTCCTTCGTGTAGCGGTGCTTATTGTATTATCCGTATTTGTTTCGGTGTTCAGCGAAAAACATCCCAACATAGAAAGCGTTTCTTTGACTATGGCCTATCCGGTGCAGTGGATCAGCATGCAGGAAATCAGCTTCTGGCAGCAGGCTAACAACTACCTGCAAAGCCGTGCCGCGTTAGCATCCGAAAATGTCAGACTACGCGCTGAGCTCATCCGTGCCCAACCCAAACTATTAGAAGCAGATATCCTGCGTAACGAGAATCGTCAACTTCTTGCGTTACTCGACAGCATCCCCCAACCGCCCGGGAAAGTGGCCGTCGCACAGGTTATCGCGCAGAACTTCTCACCCGGTAGCCAACTGTTGGTCGTCAACATGGGGGCGCGCGCAGGAATATTTGTCGGACAGCCCGTTCTTGCCACGGGCGGAGTGGCTGGCCAGGTAGTCAGTGTTTCACCTATGAGTAGTGAGGTGGCGCTGCTTTCTGACCTGGACAGCAGCATTCCCGTACAGCCCGCAGACTCGGACACCCCCTTGTTGGTGGACGGCAGGGGGGATATTGACAGCCTTGCAGTACCATTTCAACCGCGCAACACCTCCCTAAAAGTCGGCGACAGGCTTGTCACCTCTGGCTTAGGTGGGCGTTACCCACCGGGGCTGAACGTCGGTACGATTTCCGCAGTTATCCATAATGGTGACCAACCCTTTGCACAGATCGCAGTGCGGCCAGCCGTTCGCTTGGGACAGTTGAGCACGGTGCTTATGCTCTGGGATCGCCCATCCCCGCAGCCCGTAGTTACACCATGATCGCCATCGCATTCATTCTCGGCTTTTTCCTTGCACTTACAGCAGAAACCATTCCCTGCGGCCCGTTTTATGCGTTACTCCATCCTGATTTTGTTGCTCTACTGCTACTCTATTGGGCGATCAGCGGCAGCTCTGAACTGAGCTTCACCATCGTCTGGTTGATTGGTCTGTTGCAGGACATGGTGCTCGGGGATGTGCTGGGGGCTCAGGCCATCGCCGGGGTGATTATGATTTATCTGCTCTACACCAGCCTTGGCAGAGTCCGCAGCCTGCCGTCCTGGGAGCAGTTGTTCTTCATATTTCTATTACTGCTCACGCACCGTTTGCTGGTCTGGTTGTGGCAGGCTTGGGCAGGCACCATCACATGGCATTTTTCGCTACTCCTAGGACCCTTGATCGGCGCCCTGCTGTGGCCGCTATTTACGCTAGCGTTCGATTATCTGCGTCACGCATTACGTCCACGACATATATGAACGCATTGCAGCCCGCCCAGGCACCTCGACAATTCGCCCACCGCCTTCCCGTCGTGGCGGGACTGGTCGTTCTGCTTAGCGTCATACAGGTGTTCAGACTGCGGGTGACGATTCGGCAATGGTCTCGCTCAGCTCATGGTAGCCGCCTGGTCAGTTCGCACCCAGAACAATCGCCCGATCACCTGACGCGCCCCCTCATTCGGGGTGCGACGTGTGATATCGTGACTTCCGATACCGGCAACGCTCAGGTATACCATGCGCAGCGTGATAGCTCCGTCGGTTCAAACCTGGCAGGCTCGTGCGCCCTATTATTTCCCATGCGCTGGACAATCTTCCGCATATCGCCGTGGTCGTGCTTGTTGAACACAATGACCATGAAGGCAGTATCGCCGGCCCCGTGGCCAGGGCAGGAAACGACACCCGCCTCAATACTGTGACGACACCGGAGGTCAACCCATGAACTGGCGCATTCGCCTGCTACGGCCGCTGCGGAAACTGGATCCGGCACTCATGACGGGCATCGTGATACTCATGCTCATCAGCCTCGCGGTGCTGTATAGCGGCAGCCAGGAAAGTACCCGCGTGGTGCTTGCCCAACTTTTGCGATTCGCTATCGGCATCGTCGTATTGGTAGTCGTCGCCAATACGCCTCCGGAACGCATTCGCGCCTGGGCACCCGCCTTGTACGCCATAGGTATTATCCTGCTCACTATCACCCTCGTGGCGGGCAAAACCAATCTTGGCGCACGCCGCTGGCTAGGCGTTGGGCCATTGACCTTTCAGCCCTCGGAGCTTATGAAGCTCGCCCTGCCTCTATTCCTCGCCTATTACTATTCTCAGCAGGAAAACGTCCGCCACTGGCTTTCTGCTATCATGGGGTTCGTGCTTATTGCCATTCCCTTTTTGCTCATCGCCAAGGAACCCGACCTGGGCACAGCCGCACAAATTGGCGCTGCCGGGATCTTCATGATGTGGCTGGCGGGAGTACGCCGCCGCTGGTTTATCGGGCTCATCATCCTGGTCGCGGTCAGCGGGCCGGTTCTCTGGCATTTTCTGCACGGATACCAAAAAGAGCGCATCCTGACTTTCCTGGATCCTCAACGCGACCCCCTCGGTGCGGGATACCATATCATTCAGAGCATGATCGCCGTAGGTTCTGGTGGATTTTGGGGAAAGGGCTGGTTCAACGGCACCCAGGTTAACCTCGATTTCCTGCCAGAAGCCCAAACCGACTTCGTTTTTGCGGGATTCGCCGAGGAGTTTGGTCTGGTCGGAGTGATTGTTCTTATCTCTACCTACCTGCTCATTATCTTGCGTGGCCTGGTAATCGCCTATGAGAGCCGGGATTCTTTCGGCCGCCTCATTACCGGCACGCTGAGTCTGACTTTTTTTCTTTATATTTTCATTAATATGGGCATGACCACCGGGATTCTTCCCGTGGTAGGAGTACCTCTGCCACTGATAAGCTATGGCGGAACAGCCATGTTGACCTTTATGATCGGGTTGGGGATCCTGATGTCGGTCCACGCCCATCCGCGCATGCACGAATAATGCAATTTCTCCCCAAAAAGCGCTGGGTTTTGGATACTGTCTGCCGCACTCCAGGCATGGCTTTCTGCCGAGGCATCGCTATAATTCCAAGGATACTCAAAGACCATTCCAAATTCCAATCAGCGCTCACCACTGAGGCCTCTTATGATTGTCCGTAATTCCATGACCACCCGAATACTTTTGTTGTTTGCCGGCTTATGCCTCGCTCCCTGGGCATTTGCCACAACCCCGGCACCCATGCTGCCCACGCCACCGGCACCGGCCTTACCTGCCATCGTCAGCTATGTGCTGATGGACTACGATACTGGACAGATTATCGCGGCCAAAAGTGAAAACTTGCGACGGGCGCCAGCCAGCCTCACTAAACTTATGACGGCCTATCTGACTTACCAGGCTATTCAGGACGGCACCCTCACTGCTCAGGAAGACATCCAGATCTCTGACACGGCCTGGAGGACGGGGGGCTCCAGTATGTTTGTCCAGCCCAATACACCGGCGAATGTCGATCAATTACTGCATGGACTGCTGATTGATTCAGGGAATGATGCAGCGGTGGCTCTTGCAAAAGCGGTGGGTGGCAGTCAGTCGGGTTTTGTCACCCTGATGAACGACATGAGACTGCGCCTTCATCTGCGCAACACTCATTATAGCAATGTCGATGGCCTGCCAGACCGCAATCTCTATACCACTGCACTGGACGTGGCCAAGCTGTCGCGCGCGCTCATTCAGCAATTCCCGCAGGTTATTCAGATCACTAAAGAAAAGTCCTATACTTATAACGGTATTACCCAACGGAGCTGGAACCCCGTACTTTTTCGTGACCAGACGGTGGACGGACTGAAAACCGGCTTGACCGACGCATCCGGCTATTGTATTGATGCTACTGCCATACGGAATGGTCGCCGTCTTATCGCTGTTGTTCTCGGCGGACCGAGTTGGGCTGGCAGCACCAATGCCGTCGAAGCCCTGCTCGATTACGGATACCGATTTTTCGCCAACCATCCGGTCTATACTGCCGGTGAGAAAGTCAGCGAGATTAGCCGCAGCGATTTATCGCCCATGCATATCCCCGTGGGTGTCGCGCAAGCTGTAGATATTACAGTTCCTAAAGGACATTTTTCCGATCTACGACGCGTGGTGGAGATTACACCCAATCTCCAGGCCCCGCTGAAGAAAGGTGCGATCGTCGGGCGACTCGTCTTTCTACTGGATGGTAAGCAGTTGAAGTCCGTGCCAGTTATGGCCCAGACTTCTGTGAAGAAGGCGGGCTGGATAGCGCAGATCTTTCACAGGATCAGTAACTCACTATAAGCATAAAGAGGCTTGAGTCACAGCAGCAATGCCGCTAGCTTCCTCTGGAGCACCCATCCAGGCACTGCGGGTCTTCACCTCAGACGGGGGAAGACTTACCATGACCATCAGGCGTATGGATCGGTCCTGTCCGACGATGACACGAAGAGATTATGAGACGCTATGGAAACCGAAAAAAATCCAGCAGCAGACTTTCCGCACCTGCACCACGTCAAAGCCATCGGTCAGCACGCTGATCTGCTCGTGGCAGTGCGTGCGGCAATCGCACCTCATGCGCCGGATTTGCCGGACACAGCCTTCTCCTGCCGACCCAGCAGCCAGGGGCAATATCAAGCCGTCACGATTTCCCTGGAAGTCAACAGCCATGAACATCTCCTGGCTATTTATACATCCGTCAAAGAGATCGACGGCGTGATCCTCTGCTTATGAATGCCCCCATACTCGTTCGCTGCTGGCCCGGGTTGCTTCCTTACTTCACGGTGCTGGACGCCATGCGCGAATTCACGTCCCAGCGAGAAGCCGACACGCCGGATCAGATGTGGCTTCTCCAGCATCCTCCCGTCTTTACTCTCGGACGCAATGCTGACGCGGCTGACGTTCTTGACCCTGGCCCCATTCCGGTTATTCGCAGCGATCGCGGTGGCAAAGTCACTTACCATGGACCGGGACAATGGGTAGTTTATTTACTCATCGACCTCCCCCGTATGGGAATCAACGTCCGCAGCTTAACCACCGCCATGGAACTGTCCGTCATTCGTCTGCTCCAGCGACGTGGCGTGAGTGCTCGTGCGCGTCGCGATGCTCCCGGAGTCTATGTGGGCGATGCCAAAATCGCTTCCTTGGGCCTGCGTATTCAGCGCGGTCGCAGTTACCACGGCCTCAGCCTCAATACCGAGATGGATCTGAGTCCTTTCCAGCGCATTCATCCTTGTGGCATGGTCAATCTCGCAGTCACCCAGGTGCATGACCTCTGTCCGGACTGGCCAAGTCGTGATATTGCCGAAACCCTGATGACGGAATTGGCTATCAGCCTGGAGCGCCCCTTGAGAAAAGGAGGGGCCTGACATGGACCCCCAACAACACGATGCTAAAAAAGCCGAGCGCGGTGCCGAAAAGACCGCACGTAACTCTATACCCATCATTCCGGCAGTGTCCGAACGCCAGCCCAAGCCCCAGTGGTTGCGAGTACGGTCACCATTGTCCCCCGAGGTGGACAGGCTCAAGAAGATCCTGCGTGCAGCGGACCTCCACACGGTCTGTGAAGAGGCCTCATGCCCCAACCTAGGCGAATGCTTCGGCGGCGGGACAGCGACCTTCATGATTCTGGGAGACATTTGCACCCGTCGCTGCCCCTTCTGCGATGTGGCCCATGGCCGCCCGCAAGCACCTGATCCGCTGGAACCCTCGCACCTTGCCCAGACCGTGGCGACGATGGAACTACGCTTCGTCGTCATTACCTCCGTAGACCGTGATGATTTGCGCGATGGCGGTGCCCAGCACTTTGCTCAGGTGCTCTCGGCCCTGCGTGAAAATTGCCCTAATCTGCACATAGAAATCCTCGTGCCGGATTTCCGCGGCCGGGTAGACAAGGCCTTGGCAGCTCTCCGGGCGACGCCACCCGACGTCTTCAATCACAACCTGGAAACCGTACCACGCCTGTACTTACAGGCCAGACCCGGTGCGGATTATAGCCACTCGCTGCAATTGCTCTCGGCTTTTAAGACACATCACCCCGCAGTCCCCACCAAATCCGGACTGATGCTGGGCCTGGGCGAGGAACTCGACGAAATCCGCGCGGTGATGCAGGATTTGCGGCAGGTCGGATGCGAGCTGCTCACTCTGGGGCAATATCTGGCACCCTCCCGCCATCATCTACCGGTCGCTCGTTTCGTTCCGCCGGAAGAGTTTCAGCAGTTACAGCAAGATGGTGTGGCCATGGGTTTCCGCCACGTCGCCAGCGGCCCGCTGGTGCGATCTTCCTATCATGCCGAGCGCAGTTTCCATGAAATGGGCGGGGACTGAGCGGAGCCAGAGGCATGTTGCTGCGCTACACCACCGTACTCACCCTGGCCTCAGCGTTGCTACAGCCGCCTGGTCTCTTATTCGTCCTCGCCGCCATCGGCTGGTCGGCAGAAACCATGGGGTGGCGTTATTTCGGGCGGGTGCTCATTCTACTCACCCTGGGTAGCCTTTATTTTTTCTCTACCGCCGTCGGTGCCAAGCTCCTCCTTCTGCCGCTGGAAGATCGTTACCCCTCACTCGCAAAACCCGTGGGCGGCAGTGAAGCTCCCGGAGCGATTGTGGTGCTGGGCGGCGGCGAGGTCATGCGGTCCCCGGAATCTACCCAAGAGACCGCGAATGCGCGCACGCTCGTGCGCCTGATGGCCGCCGCCCAACTGGCCAAGCAAACCGGGCTCCCCATCATTCCCAGCGGCGGAGCACCGCGACTGGGTGCCCCGCCTGAGGCGGTCACCATGGAGCACATCCTGCGCCAGGATTTTGGCATACCAAACACTATCTGGCCAGAAACCCAATCCTACAATACGGCAGCCAACGCAGCAGACAGCGCGG
>JAKAVW010000279.1 GCA_021827445.1 Pseudomonadota bacterium | reverse complement strand
CTGCCGGGCATGGTCGCCGAGCATCTCCGCCGTATGCCGGGAGTTGCTGACGATCCCCTCTGCCTGCCCCAGAATCAAGCCCATTCGCCGGACATGACGTTTTGCCGCGCCCGCCTGACAAAACTGCGGATGGGTAATGGGAATCAGGTCATGGACCATCACCAGCAAGCGCATGTTTTTACGGCGTAGCCAGCCAAGATAACTCCGCTGGTCCAGCCCGCTGTGCCCCATATTGAGCACCCAGCTCCCGGCAGGCACCGCGCGCGGCGGCCATTTGAGCGCGGCCCTCAGGGTGTTCCCCAGGCTGGCGGGACGCTCACCATCTTCCCATCTCACCAGGCGGTCGAAAAGCGCCATGGAGGCCGATGGTGACCAGCCTACCGCGATGCCGCCCCAGATCATCATGGCCTGCGCCCGATGGTGAAAATGCCGCACATAGGCGAGACACACGCGATCCACCCCAGTCGGCATGCGCCCTCGCGTCAGGCGGTACAGCAGACGAGTCACATCCAGAAAAATCGGTGCGTCACCAAATCCACTCATGTGAGTTTCCTAGGGGACTACACCCGCCGTTGTCAGACCCTGAATCGGATAGACGATCTGTATGATCAGCCCCAGGAACTTCTGCAGATCGGTGATCGGCGCCGATGCCACATAAATCAGGTCATGATTCTGAATCGGGAACGTTTGTGCCGCAAAGAGGGTGGCCGGATCGCTGAAATTAAAACGGAATACCACCGGCACTTCACCATTGGCGGTGAGCTGCACCGGTTTCGGCCAGTGTGGCAGCAAAGACGGCTTCTCAAAGCGAAACACAAATACCGCCTTGGCATCGGCCTGATTGCCATCCAGACCACCGGCCTGAGCCAAAGCCTGGGCCAGACTGATGCCCGAGGCCTGAAAATCGACTTCCTTGGTCTCTTTGGCGGCACCCATGACGGTCACCTGCAAGGGCTTGTAGAGTGCCGTCAGCACATCGCCACCGCGCAAAGAAACATTCTCGTGGGGATTACGAATGATTTCCTCCAGGGGCAATTGCAGTATTTTGCCGCTGCGGGACAGTTGTATGGTTACCTTGTTGACCGGCTTGGCCACGCCACCCGCCGCCGCTATGGCCTGCAGTACGCTGACCCCGCCCGGAATCATGGGCACCATGATGCTTTTTTTCACGTTGCCCACCACCGTAATGCTCTGGGCATGATTCTTCACCAACCGTACCACTACCTGCGGGTCATGGGCCATGTGAATCAGCCGTTCACGGATTTCGGCACCAATCTCGTTCAGCGTTTTGCCGGTACAAGGAATCTTGCCCGCGAAGGGCATCACAATATCCCCGTCGCTCCCCACCATCTGCTCCGGAATAGAGGTCATCATGGACCCTGACGGGGTGCTCATAGAAGCGGTGCCGGTGGCAAAAAGCATGGCAGGCGGCGCTTCCCAAATGTATATCTGTAAGGTATCGCCGGGTCCGACGGTATAGCGGAGTGGATTAGGGTTGATAAAGTCCTTTAGCAAATCCAGGCGCGGCCGTTCGATCTTCTCTTTCAGATAGTGGGAGATGGCGTAGTTCACGTCCACCAACTGAATCTCCGACATGGTCTTATTATGTGCCACATCATCCACATTGCCCGCGCGAGGCCCGGAATACGGCATGTAAGAGGCGCAGCCGGAAAGACCAGCGGCCAGGAGGCCCAGCACAAAAACATTGGTTCCCATGCTTTTTAACGGTTTTTTCATCGATCCTCCGATGGATTGAGATGCGCGGGCACAGTTCAATTGCCACACCCGCGCGCCACACTGGTGCTCAATAAATTCATTCATTTTATGAGCATACAGAAAACCACTAATCAAGTCAGCGCCCAATGTTCAATGGCATCATAAAGGCCATAAAACCGTCATGATAACGGCAATTTGACGACCCCCTGAGTTCTTTCCGGAGCGCCATCGTACCAGTAAGCAATGGCCCCACCCATGCGGCATCTATTATTGACATGGCCGCTGCCCTTGGGGATTATAGACGAAGTTTATTATAGTGTTGCTCGGCGATATAGGGACGGCACAGGAGCTCCACCGAGATGCACCGCCCCAATAATTCAGGCGTCATTGACCTGCATCGGATCGAAGTGCAGAGTGGCACCTATCTGGGTGAGGACGATATTACGCGCTTTGAAGATATTTACGGTCGGGCACTACCCGATGTCCAAGCCGAATCATGCGCTGTCAGTGACTGCTAAATAAGGATATTTTGTGCTGCAATCGGTCTGGACCCGGATTAGGAATCTGAACAAACTTTTTCTTTATGTGGTTATCGTGCCGACGGCACTCTCCATCATATACTTTGGCTTTCTGACCTCGCCGGTGTACATCAGCGAATCCGCCTTTGTAGTCTACAGCCCCAGCCAGCACGTCAGCAGTTCCGGCCTCGCCAGCCTGCTGAGCGGGCTGGGTGGCAGCAACTCCACCAGCGCGGCAGAAACCATCCATGAATATGTGGGTTCCTGGGATGCCATGATGGCCCTCAACAAAGCCTACGATCTCAAAAAAGTCTACGGTGGCGATAACGTCGACATCTTCGACCGCTTCGGCGGCGTATTCTTCCCCCATAGCAGCCATGTCAAGCTCTTGCGCTATTACCAGTCCATGGTCACCGACGAACTAGACAATACCAACGGTATCACGAAGCTCAAAGCGCGCGCCTACGGCGCAGTGGATGCGCGTAAGATCAATGCCTTCCTGCTGCAAAAAAGTCAGGATATCGTCAATCGGCTCAACGAAAGGGCAAGAGCTAAAGGGGTTTACTACGCGCAGAAAGACGTCACTACTGCCGAGCAAAAGCTGCGGGATGCTACCATAGCACTCGCCAATTACCGCAACCGGCACGGCGTTTTCAGCCCGCCCGCCCAATCGGCTTTGCAACTGGGCATGGTTTCCAAACTCCAGGATCACCTCATCACCCAAAAAACCCAGCTTGATGCCATCCGCGCGCACGCCCCCAGTAACCCGCAGATACCGGTGCTACAAAGCTCCATAAAGGCGCTACAGGGTGAGATACAGACGGAAAACGCCAAGGTCACCGGCTCCAAACAATCGCTGGCCAGCAAAGACACCGAGTATGAGCGCCTGAGCGTCAACCAGCTTCTCGCGCAGAAACTGCTGGAAGCGGCGGTAACCTCCCTGGAACAGGCGCGCCTTATGGCACAGAAGCAGGAGTTGTATCTGGAGACCATCAGCCGCCCCAACCTGCCCGATGCCCCCCAGGAACCCCATAGAGTGGAGGACATTCTGGCGACCTTGTTGATTTCGCTGTTGGTCTGGGGCGTGCTCAGCATCCTCGTGGCCGGGGTTCGGGAACACCATGCGCGCTAGTACCCAACCCACTTTCTGGCAGCAGTTGCGCCTGCAAGGACGGATGATCTGGGCTCTGACGCTGCGCGAGACGGTGACGCGCTTCGGGCGCGAGGGACTAGGAATGCTCTGGTTCATTGCCGAGCCGGCCATGTTCGTCGTCGGGGTGATGATCATTTTTTCGATCATCGAACCCAATGTGGGGGGAGTCACTCCCGCCGAGTATCTCGCGGTGAGCTATCCCACCCTGCTGTTCTGGAGAAACGGTACCGGCAGAGTGACCAAGGCTATAGAGGGGAACCGCTCCCTCTTGCACCACCAGCCCATTCGGCCCATGGACATCATCTATGCTCGAATCCTCCTGGAGTTTGGTAGTAGCGTGGGAGTATTCTTGGTGCTGTACCCGATTTTTGTGGCCGTGGGCATCTGTGAATGGCCGGCCAATGCCTTTGAGATGGTGATTGGCTATTTGTTGATCATCTGGTTTTCTTTTGGCTTCGTGCTGACCATGGCCGGCTTGGCGGAGCTCAGCGAGACCGTCGAGAAGACCTCACACATCATCCTGTATCTCATGCTCCCATTCTCGGGGGTCTTTCTGCCCGCATTCCTGGTGCCAGAACCGTATCGGACCTATTTGCTGTACTTCCCGCTGGTGGATTGTGTGGAATACTTCCATCACGGCTATTTTGGTAGCCGCATGCTGACTTATTATCATCTTGACTATACCTTGGCGGTGAATCTTGCTCTGACCCTTTTTGGCCTGGCCATTTCCGGTGTGGCTATCAAACGCGTTCAGACCGCGTGAACGCGGCGATGTTGATTCCCCCCTCGTCATTGGCTTTTGGCGGTGCCTTACGGGTCGGGATAACACCCACCTCATTGCCGCAAGCACAATGAGGACATTGGGGTGGTGCTTGAATCAGGAACACCTACTCGGACAAGGTTTGGAAGAGGTTGTACCGGATCGCGAGGAGACCAAGCCGACGATATTGTGGCATTCCGCCTGGGATGACAGGAAAGGCAACACCCTATGAACGACTTGCTTCTAGAAAATATCCATAAAACCTTCCCCATCCGCCATGGCTGGGGTAAACAGGTGGTGCTCGATGACATTTCCTTGCGGGTTCGTCCCGGAGAGCGCTGGGGCATCATGGGTCCCAATGGCGCGGGCAAGTCCACCATAATTCAGATCATCAGTGGATCCCTCACGCCCGATTCAGGCACCGTGCATCGGGGAATGAATGTT
>JAKAVW010000278.1 GCA_021827445.1 Pseudomonadota bacterium | reverse complement strand
GTAGCGGCCATCCTCCGCGAAAGTGTGCCCATGCGTCTTAACCATCCGGGCGATGGTCTGCGTCAATTGCTCAAATGGTGTGCGCAGCAATTCAAGGCGTAATTTTTCGGTAAATACCAGCCACTCCCTTACCGCCTGCAGAGTGCCATCGGGGGCGGGCAGCAGGCGCTGGCTAACCACCATGCGGAGCGAGTCGCAGAGGTCGTTGGCTAAGGACCTGGACTCATCTGGAGGGAAGTTTTTCACGGTGCGTGCCACGGCGTTGGGCACCCCTGTAGTGTGCAAGGTGGCGAGCACCTGATGACCGGTCATGGCGGCTGTCAACGCGGCGAGGATGGTGGCCCGGTCGCGCATCTCGCCGATCATGATGATGTTAGGACGCCGGCGCATCGCTTCTTCGATAGCACGTTCAAAAGTGAGAATATGCCGTGGCACTTCCGACTGACTGACGCGCGGGTGTCGGTAGACAAATTCGATAGGCGACTCCGCCGTGACAAACTTGTGGTTATCGAATCGCTCGTCGGCCAGCGCCATACCGAACATCGCGGCCAGCAACGTGCTTTTGCCGCTGCCAGTAGGCCCCGTCACCAGTACAATTCCATCTGGATAAAAGAAGTTATCGACCACTTCCTGGGGAATGTTGAGCTTTTTCCAGTCCGGCGGTTCTTCGCTGATCGCCCGCATCGTAATCTGGGCGCCCGCTGACTTTGCGGAAGGGTTTACCGGGTCACGGCACAAGACCGCGTTGAAGCGCAATCGCACGCGGGGCGGCAAGCCATCAGAGCCGTTTCCAAAACGATTCAGGCGCAGCGTGTATGCGGTGTTGATGCCGCCCTGTTCGCGCTGGAGGAACGGCCACCCATTCGGGTAGAGGGCCTCTATGATGCGCACCACCTCGTCGTGATCCATAGTACGGCTCAGCACAATCCGTTTTCCATGTACCATGACCACAGGTTCCATCTCTGACTGCACATCCAGATCGGAGAATGCGGGGTGGGCGCGATAGATCATCTCCAGCCATTTGGCAGCATCATCCTCGCTGTAGATGCGCATCTCGGGGCGGTAAACGTCCGTCATGTCAGGCCATGTCCTCCGTGCTCACAGTCTCACCCATATCATCGTTCTGCGCTGACCGCCGGGGACGGGGATAGCTCCATACGTCCTCGAAGCGGATATACTCGCCGGGCTGGAGTTCACGCACATCCCGTTCGGGAATGCCCTCATATTCCATCCAGCTTCGGACCAGATCATCGGGCTCCTGACCAAATACCAGCACCTCGTGAACTCCGTAGAGCAACTGCCGGATCAAATAGCCATCCATCTGCAGGTCGCGCGGTGTCGCGTAATGCAGCGTGATCGTTCGACGCTCCTCCCAACGCTCCACCCACTGCGACAAGGTGATCCCAGTGAGTGCATTGAAGATCGGCACACTTCGTGAGAACACCAGTACGTCAGGACCCGGTGCGGGATCGTTTGGGTCCAGAGAGGCCAGGACCGCAGCGGCACTCTGTGCATCGGTATGGACCGGCACCATCCAGGACTGGATGCGACCAGCAGGCGTGAGGGGTTCCCGCATAAACGGTGGATAGCGTCGGTCCATGGCGGTCTGTCCCTCACCAGGCAACCAGTGATCGTCGGTGTCGAATACCTGCACCCGCAAGCCTTCGGAGGCCATCTGCAAAGCCCGCTCCTGCAACAATGCCCGCGCACCGGAGCGTTCATCACCGATATACAGCACGCTATGGGTCAATCTGTCCATGTAAGTCTCCTAACGCGGCAATACGTGCCATTCATGCGGATTGGAAAAACCGGCGGGCAGGGTGATCCGGTGCAAGACGACGCCTACCTGCATCCGCGCCGCCCGCCCCAGCACGCGCTCATCGCGCTCCACACCCAGGTTCGCCTGTTGGATCATGGGTGCCTTCACCTCGCCGGCCAGCATCAGGCGACGGTAGCGGATCATGCCTACGATGTCCCTGGTCAACCGGGATAGTCCGTTGCGGAAGAGTGCATCGGCTTCTACCTCCCCCGCCTGCCAGCCTATCGCCGCAGCGTCTTTCCACCAGGCTTCCTGCATGGCGTTATGCGGCAGTAAGGCGAGAGGGATATTCGAGAGCTTGGGCTGCTTATAAGGCTGCTCCAGGTAGGTGCGCCATGATGGCAAAACGGACCGGAACTGTGCGGGGATGACGATACGATAGTCCCGCGTGCTCGTCCGTAGCGCATCGGCATGCACCATGCGGGCCTGTGATCCGGCCTCGATCACCGGAGGCAACACGTTACCCGGCAGGGCGAGATGGCTGAAGTTGTAAACGCTGTCGAGCTGCGGCACGAGACCTTCCAGCTTGTCGTCGATTTGCTTCGCCCGCCATGCCAGCCCGCCTTGCGCACCGTAGCTCTCCGCAGTCTGCTGGATCGCCTTCTTTTGCAGGTTCAGCGGTGTCGCATTTTTTTTCAGATGTTCCACATGAATTTGCTGCGTCTTGGTGAGGTTTTGCAGATCAGGCAGCGTCCACATAATACACCTCCACCGTTTTGCTCGTGGCATTCAGGCGCAGGTCCGCCAAGCGCCCGGCCTGTTCACCCACGATGCGGAAGGCCTCGAACAGCGTGTGCTGGCCATGCAGCGTCACCACAATGGGGGCGGCAGGCGCATTACCGTACACCCGCACCTTGTATCCCGCCATCAGCGCCAGTTTATGTACCAGCGGGAGCAGGGGGCCATTCCAGGGAAAGTTCACCCGCTGGGTTAGCTCTCTGGGCAGGATGGGCTGTATCTGCTGTACGGGCGGATGCACGGCGGCATTCTCTTCATCGAGCACGGTCCAGGCCCGCGAGATTTGATGGGCGGAGCGGGAGAGCGCACCGCTAATGGGGCGTACCGGAGGGGCAGGGGGGTTCGGCGGGGGGATGTGCGCACAGCCTGCAAGGCTGAGGGCAAAAGAAAACGCGGTGACCGCGCCGGCGGCTATTTTAATGGCTTGCCGGGAACGGCGCTGCGGGTGCTGTGACATATCTGTCTCTCCAGAGTGAACGGGATAACTACGTTATATCCATAACGAACCTTTTTCCTTTGACGCCGATGAGGATTTTTCAGTCTTTGCGCGATTCGTCTTGTTGCCGTAGCACGTCGGCAAAATCGCTGGGAAAAGACCGGCTGACTTCGTCGGTATAGTCCAGATCGTTTTCTGGTTGATGGTGGTTATGAAAAATATGCATGGCGGTGATTTCCGGCCCGCCGATGTGCTGCACCATGTCGGTAATGACGGTATCTATGCTGGCAGCGCCTTCTCTGCAAAGAAACTCCAGCAGCGCTGCGGTTTCACGGTGCATCCGCACCACGGCGGTCTCTTCAATCTCTTCAATCGGGTCACTCATCGTAATAGCTCCGGGATACTGAGTTGCGGGGGTAAAGACGCCTATTTAACCACTGCTTCACGGTTCACCCAAGCCGAACAAGTGCTGTGTGGCTGTTTTTTTCAGGGCATCCTGGTTTTTGATGTGCGACTCGCTGATGAATTGCTCGATGAGGTTCCATACCGATTGGCCGTGTGGGGTGGCACTCACGATGCGCGCCTGCTGGAGTTCCTTCTGGGCGATCACCTCCAGAGCCCGCGACCGCCAGGCGGGTATCCACTCCGGCCAGGGGATGTCACTCTTCGGTTCACGGAAGTTTTCGGCGATGGCACGGCGCTGACGCGGCGTTGCGGTTCCATCGGGCTCCAGGGCGTCGGCCTCCGCGTTGATCTGTTTGGAGCGACGGGAGAAGGTGCCCAGCAGGGAAGTGGTCACGCCATCTATGGAGATGTCGAGCACCGGCGACCGGGCCGCCGGAATGCCGAGACCAAGCAATTTATCCAGCAGGCTTTGGGTGTAGATGCGATTGATCTCGCGTAGCGGTTCCCGAATATCTATGGCCAGCGTAGCCCATACCTTATCCTCTCTGAAGGTGATCCTGGGGGTCACGCAATGCGTATGCAGATTGGGGTCAGGTTCACCGTCCACCGGGCGGGCACAAAAATGCGTGAATAGAGCGGAGGCCATGTTGCCGGTGATAAGCCGCACCTTTTTGTCCTTGTCCTTCTTCTTTTTCTCCCGTTCTTCCGCTTCGTCTTTGCGTGGTCGGCCACGTCCTCGTGAGGGAGCAAGCCCTTTGGCGGTACTTTCCGTCACCTGCACACACGCCAGTTTTTCGATCTCCCTAAGCCCCTTATGCACCGCTGACAGGTGGGCCGCAATGATGTTGTCGCGGGTCCGGTCGTCGGCAATCGCCGCGAGGATGGATACGCTCTTGGGTGCCGTGAACGCAAAATCGCTGGCGGCAACACGCCCGGCCGACACCGTGGGGAGCATCTCACCGGACAGCAGGCGCTCGAAGCCTTCTGCATCCACTTCCTTTCCGATGCCCTCTCCCAGCAGGGCGATGGTCTTGCCAACCCAAAGACCCGGACCTACCTGGTCGGCTGACTCATCCAGCAGGAAGTAGTCTATCGTGGCGTTGGGTTCTTTGTGTGCGTGTACGGTAAGCATGGTCTGTTGCTGGTCCTTGCATCGACGCTTCTCATTCCGTTAAGGGAAGAGGGGAGTGTTCGCCTT
>JAKAVW010000277.1 GCA_021827445.1 Pseudomonadota bacterium | reverse complement strand
GCATCTGCATCCAAAAGCAGCAGCCCGCTGCTGCCATCGTCCAGCCCCAGTTCATCTGCAGCGCAGAGCATTCCCTCCGAGGCAATGCCGCGCAGGAGCGAAATGGCAATATCGCGATCGCCAGGCAAGCCTGCGCCGGGCATCGCCAAGGGTACCCGTTGCCCCACTGCCAGATTATCCGCGCCACAGACAATGGTACGCAGTCGCCCATCGCCTACATCCACCTGCGCCACCCGTAGCTTGCCCGCCTCCGGATGGGATGCAACAGACTGAACGACAGCCACGACCACACCATGAAAAGCCGGTGCAGCGCCCTCGACGGCCTCCACCTCAATGCCGCCCATGGTCAGGCGCTGGGCAATTTCCTCCGTATCCCAGGAAGTCTCCAATAATTCACGAAGCCATTGAATACTGACGCGCATGATGGGTCCTCAGGAAAACTGTTTGAGGAAGCGCAGATCATTCTCGAAGAAGAGACGCAGATCATTCACTCCGTAACGCAGCATGGTGAGGCGTTCGACACCCATCCCAAAGGCGAAGCCGCTGAAGCGCTCACCATCGACACCGGCACCCGCCAACACCGCCGGATGCACCATGCCGCAACCCAACACCTCCAGCCAACCGGTCTGCTTGCAGACCCGGCAGCCGGATCCACCGCAAATTACGCAGCCGATATCAATTTCAGCGGAAGGCTCCGTGAAGGGGAAGTAGGAGGGACGGAAGCGTACCGGGAGATCAGGCTTTGCGAAAAATTCCTGGAGGAAGTCCGCCAATAAACCGCGCAAGTCGGCGAAACTGGCATGCTCGTCGAGCAACAGGCCCTCGACCTGATGAAACATCGGCGTGTGGGTGACATCGGAGTCACGCCGGTACACTCGACCGGTGGCGATCATACGCAGTGGGGGCTGGTGAGTTTCTAGAAACCGAATCTGAACCGTCGAGGTTTGGGTGCGCAAGAGACGCGTCGCGTCCAGATAAAAAGTATCATGCATCGCCCGCGCAGGATGATCTTCCGGAATATTGAGCGCCGCAAAATTGTGGTAATCGTCCTCTATTTCGGGACCATCGCTGGTTTCAAAACCCAGCCCGCAGAAATAATGTTCGATCCACTCCAGCGTCTGCCGAATAGGATGGGTAGAGCCACCAGCCACACGCCGCCCTGGCAGGGTCACATCCAGCCGCTCCTGCTGCAGGCGTGCCTGAATAACTGCCGCTTCGAGTTGTCCTTTGCGCTCCTGCAAGAGCGCCTGCACTTCGGACTTGCGCGCGTTGAGTAGCTGCCCGGCTTCCCGCCGCGCCTCTGGCGACAATTGCCCGAGCTGTTGCATGGCCTGGGTGAGCACACCCTTCTTACCGAGCCACTGGAGGCGAATCTGCTCCAGAGCATTCAAGTCGGCGGCCGTCGCGATCTCCCGGGCAGCCGCAGCGACGGGGGCTATGGATTGCAACGACATCGCCACAGCCTCCGCCACCGTCAGGCTGCCAACTGGCCTTTGACCACCTCGACGAGACGGGAGAAGGCCGCCTTGTCACGCACGGCTATATCCGCCAGCACCTTGCGGTCGAGCTGGATACCCGCGCGCAACAGGCCATTCATGAAACGGCTATAGGTCACGCCCTCAGAACGCGCCGCCGCATTGATACGCACGATCCATAAGCTACGGAAATCGCGCTTCTTGGTCCGGCGATCGCGATACTCATAGGTCAGAGCCTTCATCACTGCCTGATGGGCAATACGATAATTGCTCTTGCGTTGACCACGGAAGCCCTTGGCACGGGCCAGTACTTTCTTGTGGCGGGCGTGGGCAGTTACGCCACGTTTTACTCTAGACATGGTACTGTTCCTCTATCATCAACCGTAAGGAAGCATGCGCCGCAATGCGGCATGATCGCTACCCGAAGTAACCAAGGTGTGGCGCAAATGGCGCTTCCGCTTGGTCGTTTTCTTCGTCAGGATGTGATTCAAAAAAGCCTGACGATGCTTGAATTTACCGGAGCCGGTACGCTTAAAGCGCTTGGCCGCCCCACGATTGGTCTTCATTTTTGGCACGATGGTCTCTCCTATTTTTTCCGCGGCGCGACAATCATCACCATTTGTCGCCCTTCCATGCGTGGCCGTTGTTCAACCACACCCACTTCCGTTAAATCCTTTTCTACCCGATTGAGCACTTCCATACCCAATTCGGGATGGGACATCTCACGACCACGAAAGCGCAACGTAATTTTCGCGCGATCTCCATCTTCGATGAAACGCAGGATATTGCGTAGCTTGATCTGATAATCGGCATCATCGGTACGAGGACGGAATTTTATTTCCTTCACCTGCGTCTGTTTCTGCCGACGTTTTGCGTCATGCTGGCGCTTGCTTTCCTGAAAACGAAACTTTCCGTAATCCATAATCCGGCATACGGGAGGATCAGCTTGCGGGGCGATCTCGACAAGATCCAGTTCAACCTCTTCTGCAGCAGCGATGGCCTCCATGAAGGATAACACACCTAACTGTTCCCCCTCGACACCTATCAATCGGACCCGTGCTGCGGTAATTTCCCGATTGATATTCACTTCTTTCTCTGTCGCGATTGCCTTATCCTCCTCGCTAGCCTTGCCACTCCAGGGTGTTCAACCGCTTCTGATCCATCTTCTGCAGAGCGACACCCACGACGTCTATGGTCAGGGTACCGAGATCTTGGCCATCCCGATCACGCACCGCCACCGTACCCGCTGCTTTTTCCCGTTCCCCAACCACCAGCAGATAGGGCACGCGGCGCAAAGTCTGGGCGCGTATCTTATAACCTATCTTCTCGTTTCTCAAGTCCGTTTCCGCACGGATGCCGCGTTTCACCAAGTCATCGCTTACCGATATGGCATATTCTGCGTAATGCTCGCTGATGGGCAGTACCACGGCCTGTACTGGAGCAAGCCAAAGTGGAAATTTACCCTCGTAATGCTCAATCAGCACGCCGAAGAAACGCTCGATAGAACCGAAGATGGCACGATGTACCATGATCGGCGCCTTACGCGCACCGTCTTCCGCCACATATTCCATGGCAAAGCGCTCCGGCAGGTTGAAATCCAGCTGCACCGTACTGCACTGCCATTTGCGGCCGATGGCGTCCTGAATCTTTAGATCGATTTTAGGGCCATAAAAGGCACCGCCACCTGCGTCCACCTGATAGTCCAGGCCCGCGCGCTCCAAGGCATTGCGCAAGGCCTGGGTGGCAACGTCCCAAATCTCGTCACTGCCCACCGAGTGCTCAGGGCGGGTGGACAGATTGATTTCATATTGGCTGAAGCCAAAGGTGCCAAGAATTTTCTGGACCAGCGCCAACACGCCGAGAATCTCCGCCTCTATCTGATCGGGTCGGCAAAAAACATGGGCATCATCTTGGGTAAAGCCGCGTACACGCATCAGGCCGTGTAAAGCACCGGACATTTCATGGCGGTAGACCGTACCCAGTTCGGCCCAGCGAATGGGCAAATCGCGGTAGGAATGCAGCTTGTCCTTGTAAATCAGAATATGGAAAGGGCAATTCATGGGCTTGAGCTGGTAAGGCTGGCCCTCGTCCTGCATCGGATCAAACATGGACTCGGCGTAAAAGTCCTTGTGCCCGGAGGTGAACCACAACTGCTCGTGGGCAATATGCGGCGTATAGAGCAACTCGTAACCCGCCTCGACGTGAGCGCTGCGCCAGAAGTCTTCAATGACCCGGCGCACCCGCGCGCCACTGGGGTGCCAGAATACCAGCCCACCACCCGCATCTTCCTGAATAGAAAAAAGATCCAACTCGGTGCCGATACGCCGATGATCGCGTTTTTCGGCTTCTGCAAGCTGCTGCAGGTAAGCATCCAGATCTTTTTGCTGCGCCCAGGCGGTCCCATAAATGCGCTGCAACATGGGGTTCCGTGAGTCACCGCGCCAGTAGGCGCCGGCTACCCGCTGCAACTTGAACGCCCCCAAAGAGCCCGTCGACGGCACATGAGGACCACGACACAGGTCCACAAAATCTCCCTGCCGGTACAGGCTCAGGGACTCACCTTCGGGAATGGCGCGGATAATCTCGACCTTGTAGTCTTCACCCTTCTTTTCAAACAGGGCAATGGCGTCTTCGCGGGATAGCAGCTCGCGGTGCACCGGCAGATTTTCCTTAACCAGCACACGCATCCGCTCTTCAATGGCTTCGAGATCCTCTGGGGTAAAGCCGCGCTCGAAGGCGAAATCGTAGTAGAAACCGTTATCAATGACCGGTCCGATGGTGACCTGGGCTTCTGGATAGAGGGACTGCACCGCCTGGGCCATCAGATGCGCGGTCGAATGGCGGATCACCTCCAGGCCATCTGCGTTGCCGCCGGTAACAATCGCCACTTCAGCGTCCTGATCCAGCACCGCCGAAAGGTCTTTGAGGGTGCCGTTGACCCGCATGGCCACCGCGGCCTTAGCCAGCCCGCTGCCGATCGTACGCGCCAACGCCAGCCCGCTCACAGGCTCTGCGAACTGACGATGACTACCGTCCGGCAACTGGATATCTGGCATAGCCCCTCCAAAGAAAAAGCACCAGCGAGCATTGCCCCTCTGGTGCGGGATTTGGTAGGCGCGGGCGGTTTCGAACCGCCGACCTC
>JAKAVW010000276.1 GCA_021827445.1 Pseudomonadota bacterium | reverse complement strand
AGCACTACGGCCCCGTAATGGGTGGCCAGATCCTGATAGCTGCGGTTGATCTCGGGTTCGTATCGGGAGGCCTTGGTGACCGCCGCCTTGAGGTTGTCGGGGACCAGCAGGACGGGTACTCCGCCAAAATACCGTAGCGCCCGCACATGGGACCCCAGGAAGTCGCTGAGGCTCTGGCTCCAGGTGGCCTCGCAATAGGTATAGCTGGAAGCCCCCAGCACCGCCACAAAGATCTGGGCCTGGCGAATCTCACCGGTGCCAGGGTCCATAATCGGCACTGTGGGGCCGGCATAATCAATAAAGAGCTTGTCACCGGCCAAATGGATCTGGCGCATGCTGCGCTTGATGCGGCCTTTCCAGGCCCGATAGTGGGTGCAGAACTGGGAATACTGATAGACGCGCTGTTCGTCATGCGCGGCCATATACTCTTCCCATAAAAGTTGCAGAGTCATCCCCTTGCGCCGCATTTCCGTGTGGATGGCCGCAAAATCCGGCATCACCGGCGCCGTCACGGTGGCGGACCGATGGCTGGGAAAAAGCAGTGTTTCCAGTTTTGCCGGGTCCATTTCGGGGGGCAAAGGCCAAGAGACACTCGCCTGTTCGGCCTTCTGCAAATAGTTGCCAACCGCCCCCTTAGAAAGACGGCAGGCCTGCGCAATTTGCCGCTGGCTGAAGCCTGCAGCATGTAAACGGATTACTTCTTGAATTGCTCGCATGGTCATCCTCGGTGTGGGCATCCCTGATCTCCTGTAAAAAGAGCCAAGGATGCTGTTTAAGCCAATGAATGACCAAAATGTTTTCTTTTCGCCAAGGGGAAACCGGGACACCGTTCCGGCATCGTGGGCAGTGATTCCGGCATCGTGGGCACCGATTCCGGAAAATCCACAAAAGTGCCCACGATCAATCGTAATGGCTGCCCACGATCAATCGGAATCACTGCCCACGATCAAACGGAATGGGTGCCCACGATGCCCCGGAATACGCATACCTGTGCCCAATCACGCCACAGTCGCCTCCCGATGCCTATTTCTCACCGGATTTACCGTCCGCTCTTTTGAAGCGTCCGATTCGTCGAGATTCCCAATGGTAGCCAAAAAATGTAGAAATGGACCGTTTCTCCCCAAGGTTGATGCCGTGAATCAGAATCCGTAAAGGGTCCGCTTTTCTTTTCCGGAGCGCAGCCCTGCGCAAAGTAGTAATGTGATGCTGGCCGTCGCACCAGATCCATACGGCTAACATGATAAACACAAGCCATAGCCCCCCGATCAACAGTCCCACCAACATAGCACCTCCTTACTTCCATGACCGCCAATAACGATACCCTCTGGCCATATCGGCAGCATAACCCATCATTCGTATACGTTTTCGGCGCGACGCCCCTAATTTGGAGCCGATACGGAAGATCTCTTACCACTTTGGCCAGTTCTGCGGAGTAGGACGCTATTGATGCCACCCATCTGCCCGCTTAGTGATAAAAGACCTTCCGCATCGACTGTTTATCCGTGCGATTGAATGACCCTGGGAAGCTCACGGCGCATGTCCAATTTCATATGCAAATTGTAGCATATAGGCATTTATCTGCTGGTCAGAAACGGCTTGATGAAGGGCGACATAGAATATCGATACGCTCAGCACGGCCACAACACCCATACTGGGGAAAAAAGTCAGTGTGCCGATACCCCCCAAACTTTTGGGTCCGATCCAACTGATAAGCCAGAGGCCGCAGAAATAAGGGATGACCCAGCACAGATACTGCCGCCAGCCCATTTCCGGCCAACGGCCATTGCGCCAGATTCCCGTTATCGCATAGATCGCCAGCAAGCCAAAGAGCGTGCTGAAGATGAAATTCAGGGTATGCAAACCAGACCAAAACACAATCCAGCTCGCAACCACAAAAGTGAGGGGAGCCAATACCGGCGCCCACCACAGTCGAAAGGGTCGGTCACCTTCCGGTAGCGCCCGGCGCAGCTGCAGCAATGCGATGGGGCCGATCACATAGGAAAGTACCGTCATCGAGGCAATATAACCCACCATTTTCTGCCAGGATGGGAAAGGAAAAAAGAACACCGCGCCCACTACATAAAGCAGGATAAGGCTCACCCAGGGAGCGCCAAAGCGATTGATCGAGGACACCCATTGCGGTGCGGCTCCCGTCTCCGCCGTCGCCAAGGCCACTCGGGCGGCCGTAGTCGTGTAGATCAACGCGGTACCTGCGGGAGATACAAAGGCATCCACATACAGAAGCATGGCCAACCAGCCGATACCGATCGCCGTAGCAAGCGCCGCAAAAGGACCGTTGATGCCATGAAAACGCAGGTTCTGCCATCCCCCATGCATCAGATCCTGCGGATTGACAGCACCTAGAAAAGCCACCTGCAGACCGATGTAAATGGCCGAGGCGATGAGCACGGAACCGATCACGGCGATGGGGACGTCCCTGCGCGGATTCCTGCTCTCCCCGGCAAGATCGATGGCGTGCCGGAATCCCAGCAAGCTAAAAATGACGCCACCACTGGCGACCGCCGCAAACATGCCATGCAGGTCGGTCCCCTGGTTGACCGCGCGTACCGCGAAATTACCCGGATGCCAAGAAATGGATATCAATAGAATTACCGTCAATAATGGAACGGTCAGTTTCCATACGGTGGCGGTATTATTGATTTTGAGCACCAAGCGCACTGCCAGAAAATTGAGCGCTACGAATATTGCCAACAGTAGCAGCGCCGTTCCGAATCCCCATACGTTCAACAGACCCGTGTGCGGCTGTAAAAATCCCGGCAGATAGTTATTGGCGTATGTCAACACGGCCATCACTTCAATCGGCGCTATCGCGGCGTAGGAGAGAAAAAGTATCCAGCTCCACAAGTGACCAACGATAGGACCATTACCCACATGCGCCAGATGTACCACCGCTCCGGCACGCGGGATCAGCGGCGCCAGCTCGGCAAAAACCAGGGCGAGAAGCAGGATCGCCAGCGCGCCGATAAGCCAGGACCCGATGCTCAGGGGGCCGGCAAGCTCCGCGGTATACAGTGGACCGAACAACCATCCTGACCCAATGGAAGCGCCGACGCACGCGAACAGCAATCCCGTCAGTCCGCCCTCGCGGTGAAGCTGGTATTTGCGCGCTACGGGCTTAAAACGGGGCACAAGCCCTCCTTTTTGAGTGCTGATCCTGTGGATGCGCCATGATTTTAGGCGGATTCCTTTTTAGTGGATTCCTGCTTCCGCAAATACTGGTTCAGGCTGTTGACATGCAACTGCAGAATCCGCCACTGCGGCGCACCTTCCGCATTCAGAGTCCAGAAGCCCAACCGGGCATTCTGCAGGCAGACCCACAACAAGTGATGATTGAACTCTTTCAGCAATACCCAGACGTGGCCATCTTTCACAGGACCTGCAAATAGTCTGCCGAATAAAGGGTCATCGGTAGTCACTGCAGAGCGGACCTGCTGTGCCAGCCACTCGTCGGTGAGCGTACCCGGCTTTTGAGAAATGCCCTGGACCCGTTTCCGATGGTAGCGATAGAGGACATAGAATCCGACGAGCAGCGCCACAAAACTCAACAACACGAGATGCTAATCATGGTGGAAGGATACGTCGCGGAACTGATTTCTGCGCTTTTTGATGCCGACACGTCCGTCCCCGGCAACATGGCTAAAAGAGCCGGTCAGCCCGGCGCACCAAAATACGGCGCCAGTGTTCCACGTCCTGCAGGCTGACCCCGTACTGACGGGCGATATCCCCGGTCTGATCGGGTCTCGCGCGATACGCCGCCAAAGCAATCATAGCCTTGACCGACGGATCGGGCTGCCAGTGTCCCGTCTTGGATCGCGCACGGCAGGGGTAGAGGCGCCAGGCGCTCTCCAACAAGGTGCGCCAGCAGGACTTCACCAGGCTCACATCCACTCGTAATTCCTGTGCCAGTCTTTCAAAGGACCATTGCGGTTTTCTCAACGCGAGCAGCGCCAGAGTAGCGCGAAGCTGGCGAGAAGACGATGTCATGAGAGCCACCATAGCGGATTCCTCTTGGAAATTAGTAGAAAAAGGATAGCGAAAGCACCAGGAAGGCATATTGTCTCTCACTATCGCGTTCCGATGAGGTGCTGTTGATCCTGTCGCGCAGCATGATAACCCTCCAGAAAGGCATAGAGCAGCGTGCTCGGCAAAGGGTGGGTCCCTTTTGAATAGGTTTCCTGCCCCGCCGAAATCGCCATTTGAAAGGCCGCCAGGGGATGTGTCATCGCCCAGTCATACCCCGCCTTTCTGGCCTTTTCGCGCCGATGATGACTGACGATTCCGCCGATTCTGTACCATAGCAGGAATATCCCGCCGAGAATAAAAACGCCTTCTGTCAGATCGCCGATCAGAGACGGGGCGCTCATGATGCCGAAACCTCACCGTAGAAAGCGGGATTGCAGACGTCATCCCCCTTTTCCCCAGTACGGATGCGGATGCCTTCCGAGACCTCCGTCACGAAAATCTTCCCATCTCCTCCCGTCTTGCCGGTGCGTGCTCCCCTGATCACTGCCGCAAGGGTGTCATCCAGCCGCTCGTCACTGATGACCACTTCGATTTTTATCTTGGGGATATAATCCGAAGCATAGGCATGGCCTCTATAAATTTGAAAATGGCCTTTGCTCTGTTC
>JAKAVW010000275.1 GCA_021827445.1 Pseudomonadota bacterium | reverse complement strand
CGATCTGAATTACTCGCCAAAAGCCGGATCGTCAGCCTCCACGTACCACTTCTTCCGGAAACCCGGCATCTCATGAATGCAGAACGCTTCGCCCGGATGCCCGAAGGCGCCATGCTCATCAATACCAGCCGCGGTCCGCTTATTGACACGGCTGCACTCATCATCGCGCTCAAGAGCCGTCACCTGGGTGCGGTGGGTTTGGATGTCTATGAAGAAGAGGCTGATCTGTACTTCAAGGACCACTGCGACGACATTATCTGCGATGACAGCTTCGAACGGCTGCTCACTTTTCCCAATGTCGTCATCACGGGCCATCAGGCCTTTTTCACCCGTGAGGCACTAAAAACCATCGCGGACACCACGATTCAGAACCTCGACGACTACAGCACCGGTAGGGATAGTCCCAACCACGTCACCACGCGCCGCTCTGCCTATTGAACCGGAGAATTTTGTGACCATCGCACCTTGTTATCTGCTCCCTCAACTCCCGGAATCCCTGGCGGGTCTGGCCGAACTCGCCCTCGACCTACGCTGGTCCTGGAGTCATGCTACAGACAATCTCTGGCAACACGTTGCTCCAGAACTCTGGGAGGATACCAGGAATCCCTGGCTCATTCTGCAAAATATCGGGGGCGACACACTTCAGCGTTTAGCCCAAGACAAAGATTTTATCGCCATGCTCAATACGTTCGTCAGCGAGCACCGCGAGCACCTCACCCAAAAAGGCTGGTTCAGCAAAACCTATCCCCACCCGCCCTTCAGCCAGGTGGCTTATTTCAGCATGGAGTTTGGCCTCTCCGAGTCCTTGCCCATCTATTCGGGTGGTCTTGGCATCCTCGCCGGCGACTGCCTCAAAACCGCCAGCGATCTCGGCATCCCCCTCCTCGGTATTGGCCTGCTCTGGCAGCAGGGTTATTTTCGCCAGAGTCTCGACGATTGCGGTCGCCAGATCGAACTCTATCCTTACAATGATCCCACCCAGATGCCGGTCACCCCGGTACGCGATGCCGAAGGCGAGTGGCTCCGCCTGGAATTGCCGTTCCCGGGCCGCAAAGTCATCCTGCGCGCCTGGCAGGCGCAAGTGGGTCGTGTCATCCTCTATCTGCTCGACAGCAACGACCCCCTCAATACCCCTGCCGATCGCGGTATCACCGCCGAACTCTACGGTGGCGGCCCCGAGAACCGCCTGCAACAAGAAATCTGTCTGGGCATCGGCGGCTGGATGCTGTTGCGCCGATTGGGTATTCAGCCGGACATCTGTCACCTCAATGAAGGGCACGCCGCCTTCGCCATTCTCGCCCGTGCCTACAGCCACACGCAGGATCATGGCACCGACTTCCCTTGTGCACTCACCGCCACCCGTGCCGGCAATATCTTTACCACGCATACCCCAGTCGCCGCCGGTTTCGACCGCTTCCCGCCAGAACTGCTGACACGTTACATCGCCGGTGCCCCCGAGGCTTTCGGCGTGGGTGTGGAGACCATCCTCGCTCTTGGCCGGGAGAACCCCGAAGATACCCGCGAACCCTTCAACATGGCGTGGCTAGCCATTCACGGCAGCCTGATCGTCAATGGTGTCAGTCACCTGCATGGGGCCGTCAGCCGTCATTTATTCCAACCTCTGTTCCCACGCTGGCCCGAGGACGAAGTCCCTGTCATTCATGTCACCAACGGCGTTCATATGCCCTCCTGGGATTCCGCCGAAGCCGACGCCTTATGGACCAACCGCTGCGGCAAGGTCCGCTGGCTGGGGGACTTAAAAGATATCGAGGCCGACTTTCGCCTGGTCTCCGATGAATCTCTCTGGCGACTGCGCAGCACCGCGCGCCAGCAGGTGATCCTCTTCGCCCGGCAGCGTCTGCAAAAACAACTGGCGGCAGCGCATGCTTCCGATCAGGATTGTGAAGATGCTAAAACAGCATTCGACCCCAATACCCTGACCATCGGTTTCGCCCGCCGCTTTACCGCCTATAAGCGTCCCAATATGTTATTGACCGACCCTGATCGCCTCTACCGTCTGCTGAACAACCCGCACTATCCCGTACAACTGCTAATCGCGGGCAAGGCACATCCCAAGGATACTGCCGGTAAGGCCATGATTCAGCAATGGACCCAGTTTATTCACCAACATCCCGACCTGGCTGGACGCATGGTCTTCATCGCCGACTATGACATGCTGGTGGCCGAACATCTGGTGCAGGGGGTCGACTTGTGGATCAATACCCCGCGTCGCCCCTGGGAAGCCAGCGGCACCAGCGGCATGAAAGTGCTGGTCAACGGCGGCCTCAACCTCTCGGAACTGGATGGCTGGTGGGCCGAAGCCTATGGTCCGGAGACCGGCTGGGCGTTAGGCGACCGCCAGGAACACGATGCCAATCTGGAATGGGATCAGCAGGAAGCGCAACAGCTCTACCATCTGCTGGAAGAAGAAGTCGTACCCCTCTTTTACCACCGGCGCGATGCCAACGGCTGCCCCTGCGGTTGGGTCGCCAAAATCCGCGAGAGCATGAGTCGCCTGACCCCGCAATTCAGCAGCAACCGGATGTTGCAGGAATACGTGTCAACCCTCTATACACCGGCCGCGCGCCTGCTCGCCGCGCGTAGCGACCGCGCCACTGTTGAAGGCATCTGCCAATGGCGACATGATATCCACCAACACTGGCAAAGCCTGCATTTTGGCGAGCTGGATGTACAAAGTGACGCAGACTCGCATCATTTTCAGGTGCATGTGTATCTGGACGATCTCGACGCCGACGCTGTGGCAGTACAACTGTTTGCCAATGGCAACGGAGAACACAGTCCTGGAATCTATGCAATGACGCGCGGAGACGCGTTAACTGGGGCCATCAACAGCTACAATTACACTTGTGCAGTATCGGTCAACAGTGCAGTCGAAAGTTTCACGCCAAGGATCATTCCGCATCGCGAAGGATGTTTGGTTCCCATGGAAAGCACCGAGATACTCTGGTATCGCTGAGAGGATAACTTCATGAACAATCAGATACCTGATCTCCCCACTATCGTCGAGGCTGAACGCAAAATGTTCGGCAAACACCTCCTGCCGATTGCCATCATACTGATAATTATAGGCATATTCGGGCTACTGAGTCCGGTCATTCTGTCTGCCGCAACCGATGGGGTGCTGGCCGCCATATTGATCATTGCCGGGTTCACCTGGTTCATCCACAGTTATCAGATGCACCAGCATCAGTTGGCGAACTGGCTTAAGCCAGTGCTTCTGCTCACCACCGGCGGCGTCATGATTGCGCTGCCCAACGCCGGCATCGCTGCCATCGGTCTGATGTTCATTCTTTATTTCGTCATGGATGCCTACCGCAACTTCACTCAATCCAACGCCCACGCCGGCCACGGACGGGGTTGGTTTATTTTCAGCGGGGTGATCGATATTGCCATAGCCATTCTGTTTTTTGTCACTTGGCCGCAGGGCTCGCTCATTCTGGTCGGCATCTTTGTGGGCGTAAATCTGATTTTTGATGGCATCATTTTGCTGATGCTCCGTAGTGTTGTATCTGGAGATAACAAATAAACAATGGATGGCGCTCATACGCCGATGCAGGTGCATAGCAGCTCCGGCAAAAGCGACCACCCGCACATTCTCGCCATGACCATCACGGTAATGCCCGTCAATGTGGTGTTGCCGCGATGCGTGGTACACTGGGCGCGCTTATGATGAGGAAAAAACAAAAGGGGTCTTATGTTTGCCATAAAAGTTTTATTTAGTGATGAGAATGCCGTCAGAGAGGGATTTTCCAGCATCAGGAAGGCACTGATGGAAAACCATCCGGATCGTGCGGATTACGATGACGTATTACGCAAAATACTACAGCAGCAAGTTCACCTGAAGCATGCCGTTTTCGCAGAAAACGACGTCGTTTCCTGCGAATTCTATGGTTTTGATGAGAAGGAGTCGGCGATGGCGGAGGCCGCATTGCTGGATATCGGTGCGCTGGAAGTTATCGTCGAGTAACTTCCGATTTGGACAGTTATTGAGGACTGCGGGATACCGGAAGCCGATTGTCGACGGCCCCGACAATAACCGTGGAATTTTTTATCCTTGCGTTTCGTACCCCTACCACAGGTAACTACACCATGACCATCCTGAGTATTATCATCTTCCTCATCATTGGCGGCATTGCGGGCTGGCTGGCAGGACTGCTGATCAAGGGACGCGGCTTTGGAATTGTCGGAGATATCATCGTTGGTATCATCGGCGCGTTCATCGGCGGCTTCGTGCTCGTCTTCTTCGGCCTGGCAGGTCTTTTCGGGGCGGGTATTATCAGCGCCATCATTGTGGCTTTCATCGGCGCGGTCATCCTCCTGAGTATCATCAAGCTCGTCAAAAAGATGTAAACCCGAGCACAGGAGTACTGTGGCTGTTCTGGCGGGTCCGATCATTCTGAGTGCCGCCAGCCCGGTAGTCGGCCTGATCAACCCCGATCAGCTCTTCGGCCTTGTCCTCTTGCCGGCGTCTCGCTCGCCGTTGCCGTTATCCTGCTTAAAGGCCGCTGCTACACAAACGGACTATTCTGCCGCATAAGCGCAGCATGTATGGAGCGGACACGTATCGCAGCGCGGGCGAGGCCGGCAGTAATCCTTACCCAAAGAGACCAGCAAGGCATGCAGCGCATTACGTACCGCCACGTC
>JAKAVW010000274.1 GCA_021827445.1 Pseudomonadota bacterium | reverse complement strand
TCACTGCGGACTCCTTCCTTGCCGCCAAGAACAGCCCGCAGTTGGAGTTGCTGCGCAAAAAAGGCATCGAAGTATTGCTGCTCAGTGATCGCGTAGATGAGTGGTTGACCAGCCATCTGCCCGAATTTGAAGGTAAGGCACTGACATCCGTCGCCAAAGGTGCGCTTGATCTGGGCGCCATCGAAACCGAAGAAGAACGCAAATCGCAGGAAGAAACCGAAAAGGGTGCTAAGGGTTTGGTGGAACGTATCGAAAACGCCTTAGGCGAGCGGGTGGAGGCTGTACGCGTCTCCCACCGTCTGACCAATTCTCCGGCCTGTATCGTCCTGGGCGAGCGGGACATGGCCCTGTACATGCAGCAACTGCTCAAGCAGGCCGGCCACGAAGTATCCAGCACCAAACCTGTCCTGGAGATCAACCCCACCCATCCCATGCTGGCACGCATAGAAGGCGAAAAAGACGATACTCGCTTCGCCGAATGGTCAGCACTGCTGCTGGATCAAGCGATTCTGGCTGAGGGGGGACAATTAGAAGATCCTGCCGGTTTCGTGGCCCGCATCAATCAGTTGATGCTTGCGCTGGCAGGCTGAGCCTGCTTAACCAAAAACAGGAAATCCCCCGGCTCTGCCGGGGCGGTTTATCGTGGGCACCTTTATGCTATCCAAGCGGGGGAGATTGGTCGACCTCCGCTTCAGTCCACAGGTTCGGAAAATAAAAGCGTAGCGCCCAGAGTGGAATGCCGAAGCGCACTGGTCCCTTGGCGGTATCGGAGAGCAGAAGTTCGCGACGTAATAGTTCGGCGAGCAAGCGGTCGGCGGTACGCGGGGCAAGTCCGGTCATCGCCTTGAATTCGCCCCGGGTCAGGCTTCCGGCCAGGAAAACGTAATGCAACGCATTGGTGGCCTCTGGGCGCAGGCTGCTCTCCGGCTTCAGCGATTCCAAGGTCAGGAATTCATGCAGGCGTTCGCGCAGACCGGAGAATTCTAGGATGCCGCTCATAAATCGAACCTGGTCCAAACAAATTTCGAGAAAATACCGGGCAAAGGCCAGCAACCCAGCTTCGCTGAGATTCCCGCGCCCATCCAGATCGCCGGCGCGAGGTGCATCCGCGCCGACCAGCAGGGCATAATACCGGTCTTGGGTACGGGCAAGACCGCGCATCGGCGACCATAACCCACTGGTTAACCCCATGCTATGGAACAGGAGGTGACTGTGCAGGCGGGCTACCCGGCCGTTGCCGTCCAGGAACGGATGGATCCAGGCCAACCGATGATGCGCACAGGCTACCCCTATCAGGGCGCGTTCTCCGCTGGACAGCCCCGTATAAACATTTTCCCAGCGACGAAAAAACGCGGGTAAAGCGCTCGCCTGTGGAGCCACATGCGTGCCCACCTGTACTTCACAGATCCGCCATGCACCAGGAATAACGGCGCTACCATCCTCAATCAGCCGATCAGCCTCGGGTAACTGCTCGTAGAGTTGCCGGTGCAATGCTTGCACCGTCTCCGCCGAATACAATTTTCGCCAGTCTGCCCCAACGTACACCCTTTCCCCCCACTCCTCCGTATGGATATGGGCCAAAGCCAAGCGTTGACGGCGGGCACGGTCAGGATCCCGTGCGTATGCCCCCTTTAGAGCCCGCTGAATGTCGAGCGGAAAGGTATGCTGGCCTTCTATACGGTTGGTGTAATAGGAATTCATCTCCCGCAGCAGGGGCGTCAGTGCCGACTTACTGGCGACCGACAGTTTGCCATCCAGACTGGTCGCCGCATGGATCAGCCTGTGGGCCAGTTCCAACAATGGCGCGACGGACGCATCCGACGGCAGCAGTGGTTCGAATTGCGCGGGGCTCGTATACATATTGGCGAATCTTGGTTGTAAAGTGAGACATCATATTATACTGTTATTCATAATAAAAATACAGGACAATGGGGGCATGGCGGGCCAATTGGCGAATTATCTGGCGAGAGTGTTGCCGCTGTAGAGTAAGCTGAGCGAGATCTGAATCTGTCTGAACCTGCCCATACAACGGAGGCGATCGTCAATACTGTTTTAACCTGGCACATAACAATACCTCGGTGAAACAATACGATATATTCATTTCTGAGGCAGTATCGTGACTTTTTGTTCATCAGATTGGCTTTCTTTCGGTGTTATGCCAGCAATAGAAGGCGAAAAAGACGATACTCGCTTCGCCGAATGGTCAGCACTGCTGCTGGATCAAGCGATTCTGGCTGAGGGGGGACAATTAGAAGATCCTGCCGGTTTCGTGGCCCGCATCAATCAGTTGATGCTTGCGCTGGCAGGCTGAGCCTGCTTAACCAAAAACAGGAAATCCCCCGGCTCTGCCGGGGTGACCGTAGATGTTTGACATATAGTGGAGTCCATCGGAGAACCGACGTTGCGAGCCGCCAAGCACACGACGAAGGAGATACTGATGGACGAGGGATTGCGCCTAAGGCACAGCAGGTGGAGTGCAAATATCACATGGTGTTTATTCCGAAGCCCCGGCATAAGGTGTTGTACGGTCAGTTACAGAATGATCTTGGGGAGGTATTTCTGGCCTTGGCCCGGCATAAGGAAAGCCGGATAGAAGTGGGACATCTGATGGTGGACCATGTCCATACGCTGATTTCGATTCCGCCGAAATATGCGGTGTCGGGTGTGGCGGGATATATCAAGGGTAAGGGCGCGATTCATATTGCGCATTCCGGCGATCGTGGGCAGTGATTCCGCTGATGGTCGGCAGCCGCTGCCGACCTGCCACTGGAAGTAAAGATCACCCCGAGGGGGCAGAAAATCCGCGAGACGCCAGGATGAAACATTTTTGTAACTCAACACCAATTACATCATCAAGAAGTGGCTCATCCCCGACGGCTCTTGAAAAAATATATTCAAGACTCCAACTCCAACTGTAATGGTCAATCTGGTTCACAAAAGAAGATGCATCTTGATTGCTTAGGTATGGCATGGGGATGGCGTTACTTTGAGTAATGCTGGATGACATCCTGGGAGTTGATTATGTATAAAAAGTATATAGGGCTTATAATCATGTGGACATCCGCCATGATGGGTATCGATTTCACCATTTGTGGCGTCACCGACTGGATTTCGACGCCCAGCCAACCAAATTTTACTTTCTGATGGCGCTCGAACGCATGAACGGCTCGCATCGCGGTATCAATCGGGATGCTGAAGGATAATCCCATGTAGCCACCATCGTTGGTATATATCTGATCATTGATCCCGACGACTTGCCCACGCATATTAAAGATGGGGCCGCCAGAGTTCCCTGGGTTGATGGGTACGTCGCTTTGAATGAATGGAATATATTCATCATCATGCGGCAATGAGCGGTCAATGGCACCAACCACACCCTGCGTTACCGTATTGTAGAATCCAAACGGCATGCCTATGGCCAGAAGCCATTGACCGACTTTGAGGTTCTTCGAATTCCCCAGTTGCACGACCGGGAGATTGCGGGCATGGATTTTCAGCAGTGCCGTGTCATAGTGCACAGACAAACCCACCACCTTGGCGCGATAGGTATGATGGTTGGTTAGGGTCACCACAATATGATGCATGCCTCTCACGACATGTCCCGCCGTGCAGATGCAGCCGCTTGCTTGGGCGATGGCAGGGGTGTTATTGCATGATCCGATTGTCCAAAGACCCAGTCGGTCGCTCCTAATCCAAATCCCAGTGCAAGAGCGACAGCTAGAGACACGATGTAGCGAGGTTTTTTCCACTGAATTTTTTTCATGGTGCATCTCCTTTATGTACCACTCAACGCGCGATCAAGTACGAGAGCTGTGATCTGTTTGCACGCGCCGGGGGGCCTGTTTTTACTGTGGCATCGTCAGTGGACTGAATGCCATCTGCTGCATCATGCGCTGCATTTGTGCCACTTCGCGATCCATGGAGACCTGCATGGATCGCATTTGCTGCAGACCGCTCTCCACCATGGTACATGCCTGCACCGGAGAAAGGTGATCACCGGTAATCTGCATTTAATTGATATTGCAGATACATATTTCAAAACGCTCCACTACAACAGCGTCAGTTGCTGAGACGCGGCTGGCTTTTTCACCCGGAGGGCATGAAGAACCTCGTTTTGACACTCGTGGATGGAAGACACCCAGCTACGGGTGAGGCGCCATTGAGATGAACTCGATGATGTTGAATACGGCGGATTTGCTCCAAGGCCCGTTCCGGCGTCAGCCCGATATGTGCAGCACGCAAGCGACCGCGCATGACCCGGCGCAAGAGCAGCGCCATGCAGCAGATCGCCGCGTGCGCCCGTATCCGCTCAGGAAGCCGGTGATAAACCGGACCGATCTCCAGTTCGGATTTGAGCATCTTGAAGCCCCGCTCGATATCGGCGAGAGATTTGTAGCGCGCGACGATTTCTTCGGGGGATAGATCCTGCACATTGCTCACGAGCAGGAGCTTGCCATCCATACGTTCCGCCAGCGTCCGAGCGCTTTCGTCGATGTCGTAGCTAAACTGCTGTGCGGCCATGTCGACTTTGATGATGCGCGATAAATGCGCCTCGCAGACGGCATGGTAGAAGTGTGCCTTGGCACCGCTGTTGTCGGAGAGTTTGTGTCCCCGATGTTTCTTGCCGTCGTCCTGGTTATCCAGTTTGCCCGCCCACTGGTCTCCTTGGGCAATCAGCGCTCTGCGTGGATGGGAAAAGCC
>JAKAVW010000273.1 GCA_021827445.1 Pseudomonadota bacterium | reverse complement strand
GTGAGGCGTTGGTGCATTTCGCAGGAAGTGCGTGGGATCTGCAAAAGGCCCAGTTTTTTGGTCCGGGGGTAAGCCTGAGCGCCCAAGGTAATTTACAACAACGTCTGCATTTCGTCCTCAACGTGGCGCAGTGGCAGGGCTTGCTTCCCGGTGCCCAGGGTAAGAGTCTGATTCAGGGTTGGGTAGCGCGGCCTCAGGCGCAGTGGACTGGAGAAATCCAGGGCACCGGACAAGGGCTTGCCTATCGTGGTGTAAAGATCAATACACTGAAAACACAGGCCGAACTTCGCGCCACGAACGCCTTGCAGGCTATGATCAATGTAAAGGGACTGGCATACGCTGGCCACCGCATTGATCTGCAGGGCCATGCGCAAGGACTATTAACACGTTTTACTCTGGGATTGGACGCGCAATGGCCACAAAGCCGTCTCTCCGTCACCGGGCTGGCGTCTCATCAGGCCGATGCGTGGGGACTGCAATTGGAGAAGACCACACTGGCCAGCATCCCTCTGGGAAACTGGCAGTTACTCCGTCCCGCCACCCTGCAATGGGTCAATGGTGCTGCATCGCTCAGCAAAATGACTTTTGCTGATGCGCATGCAGCCCGGATTGCCGCCCAAGGTCACTATAATTCCGGCACCAACCAGGCCGTTTTGGGATTTGATGTGCAGTCCTTGCCTCTTGACTTTCTTACGCAGACGAAAGACACCTCGCTTCATGGTTTTTTGAATGCACACCTGCAAGCGCAGTGTCACGGAGTTTGCCAAGCGGAAGGGCATTGGGATTTTCAGAAAACCCAATTGCAGTGGCGGCAGGAGGGCACGCCGCATACGCTCTCTCTGCAGCGGTTTGCGGGTCAACTCCGTTGGTCGCCAAAAGACTTCTCGCTTGCTGCCGACCTTCGTCTTGCCAATAACTGGGGTAATGCCCAGGTGACCGTCCACAGCCCCGCGACACTCGCTCTGCCCTGGCACTGGGACGCTAATGTCCCACTACAGGGGGTTATAAAGGCGCATGTAGGTGCACCACTGTTTGCTGCCCTCCCTGTCGGGAGCTTGCGGATTCGGCCGCAAGGTCAAGGGACTATAGATGCACAGGTTCTGGGTACCTGGGCGCATCCGCAGTGGACAGGCACGGGCCAACTCCAGGGGCTGGGATTTTTCGTCCCACAGGCGGGTCTGGATATACATGATGTCGGCGCCCGACTCGTTGGAGAGGGAAAAGAGATACAAATCCGCCAACTAATAGCCAGCTCCGGATCAGGTCAGATATCCGGGACTGGCATCGTTCAACTTCAGCAGGCGAATGACTTTACGCTTCACCTCACCGGAAAGAACTTCACGGCGCTCAATCTACCGCAGGTACAAGCTGCGGTCAGCCCAGACCTGAGCATTTCCGGAAAAAATAATAAAATCAATGTGTATGGAAATATACACGCCGATCGTCTGCGCATATTGGGTACGGATTTCGGCGGACCAAGACCCTCAGGCGACGTCGTTTTTGTGAAAAATGAACACAAAAGCAGTGGCCCTGCCTTGGATGTCAATCTACATGTAACCCTTGGGGACGATGCGAGAGTCATCATCAGCGGGCTGCATGCCCGGTTGGTCGGTGACCTTGCAGTAGAAATGCATGACGGCCAAAGTCCGCAGGTTAATGGCACTCTGCGTATGGTGGATGGCCGTTACGCGATTTACGGGCATACCCTTGCCTTCGAGCGTGGTTCCATCCTTTTCCACGGGGCCGCAAACCAAGCTAATCTGGATGTACTAGCAATACGCACTATCAAAAGTTCCTCCAGCTTTGCTGTGGACAACACGCCCGTACAAGCGGGTGTGCAGGTTACGGGCACGCTACAGACACCCAGGGTAGAGCTCTACTCCAAACCTTCCATGTCACAGACGGATATCCTCTCCTATCTTGTGCTTGGTACACCGAGCAGTGGTCTCACCAGTCAGAATGCGCTACTTTCCGCCGCTGCGGGAACACTCTTTTCTGCAAGCCGCGCCGCATTGTTCGGCAACAGCCTAGATAGCAGTGGCATTGATGTAGGTGTAAGCTCCGAAGGAAATTCAGGTCTGGCAGGCGCCATGGTTACCATGGGTCATTATCTTACCCCCGATCTTTATCTCAGTGTCGGACAATCCGTACTGGGCAGCGGTACTGTAGCACGCCTGCGCTACCGAGTTTCCCGCCATATTGAGATTCAGACGGAGAGCGGGACCCAGAATGGTGCCAACATATTTTACCGTATCGACTTTTAAGATGGTGGTAAGCTCATATGCCGACTGAAATCTCTGCACATACGGATGTTCTGCTGATTGGCGGTGGCGCGATTGGCTTGCTCAGTGCGATCAGGCTTGCGGAGGCCGGTCTGCAGGTTATGGTGCTCGATCAGGGGCATATCGGTCAGGAGGCATCATGGGCTGGTGGGGGTATCCTGAGCCCGTTGTATCCGTGGCACTACCCCCCTGCTCTATTGAGTCTCGCGCTGTATAGTATGCAGCGCTATTTCTCCCTGACTTCCACGTTGGCGGAGCAAACCGGCATCGATCCTGAGTGGACACCCTCCGGCCTGCTTATTCTGGAGGGCAAACATGAGAAAATCCCAAATGATGTGCTGGCTTGGGGGGCCACGCGGGGGCTGGATTGGCGCTTGAGGCTCGCAGAAAAAACGCAAACACTCTGGTGCCCGGAGGTCGCCCAGGTACGGAATCCCCGCCTGCTGGCGGCAATGTCCGCACGCTGCCGCCAACTGGGCATCGTTTTTCATGAAAATACGGCTGTCAACCGTTTCCGTAGACGGGGCAAACGACTGGAGGGCGTAGAAACCACCGCCGGGTTTATGTCGGTAGAGCGGATCATCGTGACGGCCGGTGCCTGGAGCGAAAAAATCCTTGCGGAAACAGGTAGTCATCTGGATATCATTCCAGTGCGCGGGCAAATCCTCCTGTTTCAGGGCAAACCCGGAATCCTCGATACGATATTGATGTGCGACAACCATTACTTGGTGCCGCGGCGGGACGGGCTGATTCTGGCTGGCAGCACGAGCGAATTTGTCGGTTTTGATAAGTCGACTACAAACAAAGCGCGAGAAGAACTTTTGAGTTTTACTATCAAGATGCTTCCCGATCTGGCGCAGACCCAGGTTCTCAGGCAATGGTCCGGATTGCGGCCGGGAAGCCAGGATAGCATCCCGTATATCGGCCCCATTCCCGAATGGGAGGGGCTCTTTGTCGCTGCCGGTCATTTTCGCTATGGACTCACCAACGCGCCTGCGACCGCCGATATCCTGGTCTCCCTGTTGACGGGGACACCGCTGCCGTTGGATATTGCCCCTTATGCAGTCCTGACACCGAGGTCAGCACATTAAGGCCTTTTCTTGTCGCTAGATAAGCATTATAATTATAACCAGTTTAGAAGTAAAGCGAGACTATCTATGAATAACAATGACTGGAACAAACAACGTGTGCTGGAAGTGCTCCGTGATGCCGGAGTCAATCCGACAAGCCAGCGTGTTGAGATTGGTTACGCGTTGTTCTCCTCTTGTGCGCACCTGTCGGCCGAAGAGATCATGCAGCGCGTCAATGCGGATTATCCCGTAGTATCCAAGGCGACGGTCTACAACACCTTGGGCCTCTTCGCCGGACATGCGCTGGTGCGGGAAGTGATTGTGGAGCCGGGTAAGGTATTCTATGACCCCAACGTATCTCCTCACCATCATTTCTACTATGTAGATTCGGGAGATTTGGTGGATATTCCTGCGTCCTCCCTGCAAATCGGCACGCTCCCTGACCTGCCACCGGAGACTGAAGTGGAAAAAGTCGAGGTGGTGATACGGCTTCGACAACGCGCGACGCATTAAACCACCATGTCACCCTTGCCTTCTTGGCGGAAATTCCTATAATGGGACGCCTTGGGTTGTTAGCTCAGTTGGTAGAGCAGCTGACTCTTAATCAGCGGGTCGTGGGTTCGATCCCCTCACAACCCACCATATAAAACAGGCACTTAGGACGACATCCTCGGTGCCTTCATTTTTCCATCCAACCTATATCCAACCTCAGAGGGAAAACGGGCTATCCGGGCAAGCGGGGCCTAGCCGTGCACGGCTAGGCCCTGTCCGCATCGCATCCTCGCGAGTATCACCTACAAACGACGCGGGGCAGTAAATTGTCCAAGGGTGAGGAACAGCAACCTGAGACTGTGAGCAAACGTTCTTTGACTGGAGAGGTGAAAACTGGCTTGGATAAGCCGGCAACTCCTCCTTCATTTGATCTACGATGCTATCAAACCCTGAGTCCATCCTCTTGTGTCACTCAGCCATAGCCTTCAACAGCGCGTCGCGAGCATCGGAGTAGAACTGGATGTCGATTTTGGTTGCCATGTCGTCCGACAAGTCGACCAACTGACGCCGACACGCTACCGGCATCAGCAGCGAGGTCGCGCCTTTCTCAACGGCGATCTCGGCGATCGTGACTGCGTTGTGGACCGGCTCGATCGAGCCCCCGAGGTTGATCTCGCCAACGATGATCAAGCCGCCGCGCACGCTTCGTTTCAAAAGCGACGTGCACAAGGCCAGCAACGAGGCTACGCCTAGCTTCGCGCCGGATTTGGCGGCGTCAAACGCCCGAAGCTGTATAGTGAACTCGTGCTGTCTGGGGTCCTTGTCGCCGACCAACTGCAAGAATCTTGCGTACAGGTTCT
>JAKAVW010000272.1 GCA_021827445.1 Pseudomonadota bacterium | reverse complement strand
CCTCCTCGCCTTTGTTTCCGAAGACAAGTATGGCGATAATGCAGCGGTTTATTTTGCCGGGATCGATAAGGCACGTTTCCGCAAGCCGGTGACGCCCGGTGATCAGTTGGAACTCATCGCCAATGTAAGCCGCCGGCGTTCCGGTATGTGGCAGATGGAAACGGTGGCGCTGGTCAATGGTGCGGAAGTCGCTTCTGCGCTGTTATTGGCCACATTGCGCGAGAATACCCAATGACCGCGCAGATTCATCCGCAGGCTATCGTCGATCCCTTGGCACGGATCGGCGAGGGTTGCGTAATCGGGCCTTTTGCGGTTATCGGCGCAGGAGTGGAAATCGGCGACCACTGCCAGATCGGTGCGCATACGGTGATTGAAGGCCCTAGCCGCTTGGGGACCCATAACCATATCTTTCAGTTTGCGTCGGTCGGCACTGCTCCGCAGGACCTTGGCTACACCGGTGAGCCTACTGCACTCGAAGTCGGCTCGCACAATACGATACGCGAGTTTGTGACCATCAATCGTGGCACCGTGAAAGGTGGTGGGATCACGCGGATCGGTAATCACAACCTCCTCATGGCCTACTGTCATGTGGCCCATGACTGTTGTATCGGCGATCAGGTGGTGATGGCCAATGCGGCCACACTTGCCGGTCATGTCAGTGTCGAAGATCACGCCATCCTCGGCGGACTGTCGGCAGTACATCAGTATGCGCGGGTAGGGGCACATGCGATTCTCGGCGGCGGTACCATGGCTCCACTGGATATTCCGCCTTTTATGATGGCGGCGGGTAACCATGCCAGGCTACACGGGATTAACGTTCGTGGCCTGGCGCGGCGCGGTATTTCCCGGGAGACTATCTTACAGATTAAGCGGGCTTATCGCCTGCTCTTCCGTTCGGGGCAACGTTTGGATGGTGCCATGGACGAAGTTTTGGAGCATGGTTTGAATGCGCCTGAAGTGGCCTATCTCCTGGACTTTATTCGCAGCAGCAAGCGAGGGATTACCCGGCCATGAAAAATATGAGAACTGGCGTCATAGGTGTGGGTCATCTGGGGCGTTTCCATGCTCAGAAATATACCGCACTTTCGCAATTTGTGGGTATTTTTGATCAAAATGCCGAGCGCGCTGCAGAGGTGGCGGCAGAGCTGGGTTGCCAGGCTTTTTCCAGTGTCAGCGCGTTGCTGGCTGAAGTGGACGCGGTGTCCATTGCCACCCCCACCTCCACCCACTTCGCGGTGGCGGAAGCGGCCATGCAGGCCGGTGTGCATTGTCTGGTCGAAAAGCCCTTTACCCTGGATACCGAAGAAGCGGATGCACTGATCGGCATGGCGCAGGAACGTCACCTGACGCTGGCCGTCGGCCATATCAAACGGGTGCATCCGGCGATTCAGCACTTGCGGCAGGCTGGCTACGGAGCGCCCCGTTATCTCGAAGCGGAACGGCTGGCGCCTTTCAAGCCGCGCTCGCTGGATATCGACGTGATCATGGATCTGATGATTCACGATCTGGATCTGACTTTGCTGCTGACCGGTGCTGAGCCGGTAGACGTGCGCGCCGTAGGGGTCGCGGCAGTGACTGACAAGGCCGATATGGCGAATGCCTGGATGACACTGAGCAATGGGACGGTGGCCAACCTGGCGGCCTCCCGGGTAGTGCGGGAGCCTGCGCGGCGCATGCGTATCTTTTGGCAGGATCGTTATGCCTCCGTGGATTTTCTCAACAATACCCTGCATATCTACCATCGCGGCGCGGGAGCGGTGCCAGGTATTCCCGGTGTGCGTGATGAGGCCGTGGAGTTACCTAAAAGGGATGCTCTGGCGGCGGAGATTGAGGATTTCCTGAATGCCATCGTAATGCACCAGCCGGTGTTTTGCGATGGCATCGCGGGTCGGCGGGTGCTGGCAGCGGCGCTGCAGGTGCGGGTGGCCGTGGAGGCTTTTTTACAGCACTGAGCCATGTGTTCGTGTTGGTCTTGACGTTTTTTTGGACGGTGATACATGACTCAAAATACAGCAATTCCCATGGTTGATTTGCGCGCGCACTTTGCGCCGCTGCGCGAAGAGATTCTGACGGGGATGGGAAAAATTCTGGACGATGCCAGCTTTATCCTGGGAAATCAGGGGCGTGCGCTGGAGGCTGAGGTGGCGGGCCTCGCCGGTGTTGCGCACGGTGTGGGCTGCGCTTCCGGGACGGATGCCCTGATGCTGGCCTTGCGCGCTTTGGAGATCGGTCCCGGTGATGAGGTGATCATCCCCACCTTTACTTTCATCGCGACGGCAGAAGCCGTGCTTTATGTGGGCGCCACGCCGGTTTTTGTCGATGTGGATGAGCGTTTTTATGCCATGACCGTTGCCGGCATTGAGTCAGCCATTACGCCACAAACCAAAGCGATCATCCCTGTACATCTTTACGGCTTACCTGCGGATATGCCCGCCATCATGGCGCTCGCTCAAAAGTATGGTTTACGGGTCGTTGAGGATTGTGCCCAAGCCATTGGTGCCGACATTAACGGACAGCGGGTAGGCAGCTTTGGCGACCTCGGCTGTTTTTCTTTCTTTCCCAGCAAAAATCTCGGTGGTGCCGGGGATGGTGGAATGGTGGTGACCGCGGATGCGGAGCTGGAACGTAAACTGCGCGGACTGCGCAACCATGGTTCTTGGCAAACCTACCACCACGACGTGCTGGGGTATAATAGTCGCCTCGACGAAATGCAGGCGCTGATTCTGCGCGCCGAGTTTCCGCACTTGGCGATCTATAATGCGGGGCGGCGGCAAGCGGCGGCCTGGTATGCCCGGCATCTGACCGGCCTCGACCTGCAATTGCCTGTGGTGCCGGTGGGCTATCACCATGTTTTCCATCAGTTTACCATCCAATCGGATGCGCGGGACGCGGTCAAAGCGGCTCTGCACGCGGAGGGCATCGCCAGCGCTATCTACTATCCCATTCCGGGGCATCGGCAGAAGATGTTTGCGCACCAGGCACAAGCCCATTGTCCGGTGGCAGAGCGTCTGGCGGAGCGGGTGCTTTCGCTGCCCATGTTCCCGGAATTGGGTGAGAAGCAGATTGCCAGGATCGCTACCGTGATCCGTCGCACCCTGCACGGCTAGGGCCTTGAGCAAAGCATTTATCCTCGCGGTAGAACGCTCTGGAGAGAATCTCGGGCTGGAAATCATGGCGAATGCAGCGCAAGCCGGACTCAATCTGCAGTGGTCGGGGGTGGTCGGATCCCGTCTGCAGGCAGCTGGAGTGGAAAATATCGCGGATGGTGAGGTACTGGCCATGATCGATCTGGTGGCGGTGCTGCGGCACTACGGCAGCCTGCGCCGCCTCTATGCGCGGATTCTGCACCATCTGCGGACGGAGCGACCGGACTGCGTAGTGCTGATCGACCACCCGGCTTTTAATCTGCGGGTGGCGAAAGCGGCGAAGCAACTGGGTATCCGGGTGCTCTACGTGGTGGGTCCGCAGATTTGGGCCTGGCGCTCGCAGCGGATCCATCAGATCAAGCTTGTGGTGGATCATATGCTGGTCCTCTTTCCTTTTGAAGTACCGATTTATGAGCAAGCCGGCGTACCGGTGCATGTACTGGCCCATCCGTTACTGGCGCAGACGGTTGTGGCGCCAGATCAGAAGCGCGCGCGGGCGGCTCTGGAACTGACGGCGGACGGCCCGGTTCTCGCGCTCTTGCCGGGCAGCCGTCGCGGCGAACTGGAACGCCTGACTTTACGCTATGCGGAAACGGTGCGGCGGCTGCGCGAACAAATGCCGGATCTCCGGATTCTGGTAGCGCTGGCCCGGGAGGAGTTGCGTCCCCTCTGGGAACGTCGCTGGAAGCAGGGCGCCGGCCCGGACGATGTGCAGGTGGTGCCGGCGCAGACCCAGACTGTGCTGGCGGCAGCGGATGTGGTGCTGGTGGCCTCCGGGACGGCGACACTGGAAACCGCGCTCATGGAACGCCCGGCAGTGGTCGTCTATGTTTTGAACGCGCTCACCTTTGCCTTTGCCCGACGATTGGTCAAGACACCTTTCGTGGCCATGCCGAATATCCTGCTGAAAGAGTTCGTATACCCCGAGTTTCTACAGGACGCCTTTGTGCCCGCCCAGGTGGCGGGCGCCCTGGCGGTGCTTTTTGGTCCAGCGGGCTCCATGCAGGTGGCGAAATTGCAAAAACTGCGCGGTCTGCTGGAAGGAAGTCCTCCGGAGCAATTGCAGCGGGTGCTTCGTGAGATGCTGGCGTGAAGCCGATGATCATATGAAAATGGCACCGGACCTGGAACACTGGGGACCCCATTGTGCCGGAGTGGATGAAGCGGGGCGGGGGCCGCTTGCGGGGCCGGTGGTGGCGGCAGCGGTGATTCTGCGCGCTCCCCTCTACGGTCTGAATGATTCCAAGAAAATGACGGCAGCGGCACGGGCGCATTGGGCTGCCCGTATCCGCAGTGAGGCCCTGGCCTGGTCGGTGAGCCGGGCTGCGGTCTGGGAGATTGAGCGCTATAATATTTTACAGGCGTCTTTGCGGGCCATGGCCCGGGCGGTTGCGGGTCTGTCCCGGCGACCGCGGCGGATTCTCGTCGATGGCAATCAGTCCCCCCCCGGCTGGCAGGTGGAGACGCTGGTGGGCGGCGATGGGCTGGTGGATGCTATCGCCGCCGCGAGTATCCTGGCCAAAGTGGCGAGAGACGAGGAGATGCGCTTACTCGACAGGTATTACCCCCAA
>JAKAVW010000271.1 GCA_021827445.1 Pseudomonadota bacterium | reverse complement strand
TTATTGCACAATTGATGTGAAATAGATTGCTGATAGTGTTTTTCAGTAATGGATTCGTTCACAGAACATGCGTGCATTTTAACGGCATGGAACAGAGGATCCTTACCATGAAGTACATGTCCGACCGTTACATGCTGAATTGGTCTGAATCCCTCCACAACACCGGCGCCGGTGGCGACAGTTCTTTCCATGTTATCCGCAAACACTTTTAGCTGAAAGTGTTTGCCGCTAAGCGTATATCGATTGATATAATGCCTATAGTATGTTGAAATACCCAGGCCCATCATCTTGGCTAAAAAGACTCCATTTTCCGATAAAAAACCAGGCTTTGTATTCCATGAAGGCCATCTGCGGCTCGACCATTGATCCAGTACCGACTTGCTTTTTGTAGGAGACCGCACACTGTGGCGCATGAAAATAATCACTTTTTGAATAGTGAGGCCCGGTTCGTTCTCTGACGCACTCGCTTTCCCAATAAAAATTGAGCAAAACAAAGTAACCAATAACAATAGCAACTTTCTCACTGCATATTCTCCCTTAATACACCAATGAATAATTCAGAAAACACACAGCCATTCTACCAAACTTTGAATATCTTGGGGATTCGAGGTGATCTAAAAAAGTGCAATAATGCTGCACTGAGGTGCGCCCACCAGTATACCCAGACAAATTCAGAAACATAATCGTGAACTTTCTTAGGGATTTGGTAAATATGTATCGGCGCAGAAGCACCGAAATTGGGGATAAGAAAAAACATGGTAAATCCAGTCAGTGCCATACCTGTGACCAGAAGCAATCCCAATCCTTGGACGAGTCCTGGAAGTCCTCCACGGAGTCCAGATGCGGGTAGATAACCCTTCATCAAACCTGTAATATCTGCACAAATATTTTGCAAATAACTTCCACGATAGGGAAATAAATGAGCACGAACCTGCTCGTTATAATATATTTGCATCCAGAAAAGCGCGATAACGACAGCGGTGGCCATTCCCACCCACATATGCGCGTGGAAAAGAAGGTGTCGAAAGTGAAGATCTCCTTTTCTTTTCCAAATCGCCTTCATATCCAGTTCACTCATCAACTCGAAAGTTATAAATGCCGCAAGGCAAATGTGAAGCCACTTGGTGGTTTTGGGCCACTCTAAAGTTTCTAGACTCACTTATTTATTCTCCTTTTACATTAAATGGTTAAACAAAAGTCTTTTCCGCCTTCCGTGCTCAGGCAATGATCAAAGCCAGCAACAACTATACCTTTCTGATGTGATAACTGAGCACCATTGTTATGACTGCTATATGCCACTGACATGCATATGGTAACTAGCACAAGCTACTCAGGCCTGTTGTCAACTCACCTTGTTTCCTTGTGGGCTGACTATGATTGTTGCTAAGTCCTAATGTGTACATCGACTACAAATAAGGTATCCGTTTTCGGCATTTTTCTTGAAAATTCAGGGTATATAATGCTTCTGACGGCCTTCTCAGCGGTACGGTCAACGGCGCCGATACCGCTACTTCGTGATATTTTCGCCCACAGGACTCTGCCTTGTGGGGTCAAATCAAAGGACACCACCGTAATGCCTGAAAGACGCATTAACCGCAGTTCTTCCGGGATCCGCAAGTTGGCCTGAATTAATGACCTGACCTCTGAAGCATAAAGGTCCACCGCCGCTAGGCGCGCTGCCGGACTCGGTGCGGGTGGTGGCGGCGCAGGCTGTGGCACCGGCGGCGTGTATACTGGCGCCTGCGGTGCGGGCGTTTTGGCGAGCAGCGGTTTGGGTGGCAGCGGATGATGTACTACCGGATGGGGAATCGGCCTGGGTATAGGTCTGGGCAACGGTTTCGGAATCGGCTTTGGATGCACCACGGGTTTCGGTGGCGGGGGCACCGGTTTGGGCCTGGGTGGTGCCGGTTTAATCATGTGGATCGCCATGATCTTGGGCTTTGGTTTGACCGTCACTGGCTGTGACAGGTTGGAATAAATCAGTCCCCCAATCATCAGTGCTTCTATCACAGCACCGATCATCAGCGCCCGTCCGAAGTGATCCTTCCTGAACTTGGGGGACTGAACCGGGGAGGCGAAGGTGGATGCATTCATACGTTCTCAATGTCCTTGATTAGGCCAAGTCGTGGCACAGAATATTCGGTGATTTCGCGGTTGCGCTGTTCAATGGAGCTTTCTCTCCTTATTTTAACTTTTCTGGGAGAAGAAACCATGAAGCGGCGTATCAGCCTCCAGATCAGTCTGAGCGGATATGTTACCCGAAAAGAACGTGAGCGATAAACACCATCGAGCTCTTTTTGAAGCGCTTTTATGCGCTCAATAGACCATTCCAGTACCAAGTAGTGCATATCGCTTTGTTCAAGTTCATTAGCCGACATGATATCTCGATGGATTTTCCGTATTGCACTATGACTGGAGGATATAGACATGCCATCTCTCCCGTCCAAAAAGGTTTGATTCACCCACGTAATGTCTGCTTGAAACTTTTCCTCGAGAATGCCGACCGAGTGATCAGAAATATACGGTATTTCTGAACAATACTCCGGTTTGCTATAGATCAGCCTGTCGGATACCTCTTCTGAAAATTGGCCGCCATATCGCCTGTTAAAGTCACGCAGATAGTTGCGTTCATGGTTCGTCAACGATCGATTTACTCTTCTCTGTTTATGCCGCGCATCGGTCTTCATATGATCACCAATTCCAAGCACCTGAAGCATCGTGTCGACAAGGTGCTCGTTTACGCTGTCATAGTTGAATACATGGATGTTAGCCCTGGGAACAACATCAGATACACGCTTCAAAAACTCAATATGATCAAGCGTGCCCAATTCTGGGATCCAGTCATCTATTGAGCGCCATTCGCCGTGCCGTTTTATGACTTGGTCATAGGCAGAACAGACAAAAGGAATGACGCTTCGCACAAAATATATTAACTCTAATTTTATCCCTAAGATAAATGTCGCAGACAGTAGTCTGTCGATCTGTCTAGAGTCTATATGCTGCATATATTCACTGGATATAATCGCGCAATTGCAGGTTCCAAAATAGCTCATAATGACATCATTGATACAATAATTGTCTGGTGTGGAGACGAGCAATTCAAATAGTGCGTAGCCGTTTCCAGACGTGATTTGATATTCATGTCGCACCTCTGAATGGTTTTTATAGGCAAAACCGTGTTGCTCCAGAGCACGGGCATACTGCGAAAAGAAAACCTGCAAGGCGCTGGATCCCGTCTTGCTGCCACCGGCATGAAGGTAAAGTGTTTTCATCTTTATGGCTCGTGCCTAGGTACTAGGTTGCATCCGTCTGAATATATGGCTGTCACGCAAGCAACAGGATCCCTAAACCATGCCGGTCTTGGATCGTATTCGCCAAGAGGTATCGCCGCAGCCATTCAGAACGGCTCAGACATGAAACTTCTGCGGTCGCTGATCCCAATCAAAAGCGCCCATCATGTCGTAAGCCGAACGATCGCGATGATTCAGTGGATCGATGCCAAAACGCGTTTCAATAAACTTCAGGATGCTCGCGGTACTCGTGACATGGTGATCCACCAAACCCGCACGCGCCCAAGGACTCACCAGGATGGCCGGGATACGTGTGCCGAAACCATACTCATCCACCTGAGGTGGCGGCACCGAATCCCAAAAACCGCCACCCTCATCGTACGTGATGAAAATCGCTGTTCTTTCCCAGGCGGGACCCTCAGCGACGGCGCGCACCAGCGTTTCCACCCAGTCCATGCCGAACACCGGCGCGCAATCAGCGGGGTGCTCCGTATGGGCAGCGGTCGCCTTAAGGAACGATACACCGGGGAGTTTTCCGGTGGCCGCATCCTGCAAAAAGTCGTCACTGTCGCGAATATGCCCTTGCTTTACGTACTCCGGCCAGCGGGCATAATACTGAAAAGGATTGTGATGGGCTTCATACAGGCGGCCGGTGTCAATGACCGCCGAACCATCCCCGGGACCGAAGGCCGTTTTGAACGCCCAGGCTTTGACAAGATTCCAGTTCTCGTTGTACCAGGCCCAATCCACTTGACCGGCACTGAGCCGATCACCAATATTCGGGTAAGTTTGGTATTCGGGTGGCGGGGACAATTTCAACGCGTGCGGCTGATTCGCTCCGGTTGGCCCCTGCGTCGGCGAAAGGTCGTTGATGAGAATCCCGTTATGATCATAAGGCAAGTCAAAGAAGGAATGATCCAGCCCTGTCGCCTTGGGATCATAGGGACTGCGAGCATCTACCGGCGCTTTGGGGTTCACACAGGAACGCGCGGCGGCGAGGTAAAGGGCGTTGCCCGTGGAACCACCCGTCATCGCCTGAAAGAAGTGATCGAACAGGGTATAACGGTGCGCCAACTGATGGTAGAACGGGATATCCGCCCCTGTGTAATGCCCCAACACCGGGCCACTCGGATGCGCTAGGTCGAACTCGATACGCTGCGTAACATAGTGATCCAATTCTGCGCGAGAAAGATGGCGGTGATCCCCCATGGCAAGCGCGACGAAGCGATCCATCTTGCCGTTGTTGATTTGCGCGGACATCCGAAAGAAGCGATGTTTGGGGTCCCAATGGGCGTTGTCATTTGCCGGAATATAAGGAGCCAAATGAAAAGGCGCATTGGGCAGTTCTGCGGTTTGAAAACCCGGGATATCTTTCGGCGTCGGCAGTATCGTATAAGGAATTCCGGCCGGGTTTTTTTGGAAACCGACAAATCGTCCATCGAG
>JAKAVW010000270.1 GCA_021827445.1 Pseudomonadota bacterium | reverse complement strand
CGTTTTTGCAGGATATTGAGGAGGTCCAAAATTATCCAGTAATCGTAAGTCTCAAGCGCTATCCAAACCAGCTGGGCATGAGCGTAGCCATGGACAGGCCCCTTGAAGGGTGCGCAAAAGATTGGCGCATTTGGCGCCCAGCAAACGAGGGGTTGGAAAGTGGTAAACTATATGAATTTTTAATAAGAAAATGTAGAAAAGCACTCGCCTGGCGGACCCTCAAAAAACTTGACCAGAGGACCATCGATTAGGCTGACCACACTCACTCAGGCCCTGCAGGGCCGGGACAGAGCTGGCGATAGCGCTCTGCACAGTATTGCCTTCCGCTACTGCAACAGCGCCGACACCCCGAAGAATACACCTTCGCGGCTCAATGGCTGGTCTATCTTCCCCCCTTGTCAACGCTTCGCTCCGCACCTTACGGTACGCCACGCATGACTCAGGGACATGATTCGCTACACCTTATATGGACGCTCGCCCTTTACTCCTATATGGACGCTCGCCCTTTACTCCTTCCTTGCCGGTCTCCCGGCGCACTGCAAGGCTTGTATCCACCCATTAGAGCCAGCTACTGGTCGCAGGTGTCCCTGACTGATAAAACCTGGAAAATTCTTTGCTACACTTCAAGCAGCGGGAATCGAGAGTACAGCTGGCTGGTGAGGTGTTCACCATACAACGCCTGCGTGGTGCAATGGCTGATGACACACGACCTGCCGTATCCCGCCAGCGCACAAGTGGATAGCCATCCGCCTCCGCCCATACCGCTGCCTACGCTTTCTGAAGATGGTGGATAAGTACCATGACCATAGATACCGTCTTATCCGGGGTCCCGGATGTGCTCCTAGACCCACCGCATGGTGTGGTGGTCTGTCCGGATTGTGGGTTAGAACAACACTTGCCGCCTATTGGGAACGGAAGTCGATTGCTGTGCCCTCGCTGCAGTCACATCATGGAGCGCACTGCGGGGCGCAGCCTGAATGCGGCCTTGGCCATTACCCTATCTGCCCTGTTTCTGCTCATTCCTGCCAACTTTCTACCACTGCTGAAGGTGAACATTTTTGGTGTTCATCATCAGAGCGTCCTCGCCTCAGGCATTTGGGGCGTGGCAGAGCAGGGTTGGCCGCTGGTAGCCATCATCCTTGGCGCAGAGTTGCTGGCCTTACCTTTTCTGCGCTTCACGACCTTGAGTATCGTGCTCCTGGAACTTTATGCGGGCCACAATCCACCCTGGCTGGGCAAGATGTTCCGCTGGTCGGAACAAATCGATCAATGGGCCATGCTTGATGTGTTTCTCATTGGTTTTGGTATTGGTTACGAGCGTGTGGCGCCGTTTCTACCTATTGAGGTAGGTATAGGCGGCTGGTGTGTCATTGTTATAGCCTTTCTCACCATGGTAACTCGCGCCACCCTGGAACGCCGGGAAATCTGGCGGCGGATTGGCCCGACTTATGAATCGATATCTCCAGGAATCGAGCATATTGGCTGCGCCTTTTGCGGTTTGCCGGCACCTACGCATCATGAAGGCAAAGACTGCATGCGTTGCGGCACCAAAGTCTGGCGATACAAGCCCAATGCCACCATGCGCACCCTTGCTCTGACACTGGCCGGTTTTTTCTGTTATCCCTTTGCCTACATCTACCCGATGGAGTACAACTATCAATTAGGCCAACTGCAAGGCTACACTATCATGACCGGCGTAATGAAACTCGTTGATGCCCATTTTCTGTTATTTGCGATTATTATCTTTTGTGCCAGCATTGTGATTCCATTTCTTAAGCTTTTCATGCTGAGTTGGTTTTTCATATCTATTCACAATCGCTCGACAAAGCTGTTGCGCCTCAAAACCCATGCCTATCGTATTATCAAAGCCATCGGACGTTGGTCCCATGTGGACGTGTTCACGGTGACCGTGTTTTTACCGCTGATGCATCTCTCCGGCTTGCTTGCTGTTTATGTGGGCTACGCCTTACCGGCCTTTCTGGCGGTGGTGATACTCACCATGATCGCTACAGACGTTTTCGACCCGCGCGTGCTTTGGGCGGAATACGAGAGAATACATCATGGCTGAACTCGGCACTCCTCCTGCAAAATTACAGCGCACCCGCTGGCCGGGCCTGATCTGGGCCGTGCCGATTGCCGCCTTGGCCATTGTCGGGTGGCTGGCCTTGCGCAGCTATATGGCCCAAGGCCCTTTGGTAACGGTACGCTTTAACACTATAGGTGGTATAAAACCTGACCATACCGTTGTCAAGTATCGCGGCGTGATCGTGGGTCATGTCAATGCCGTACGACTCTCCAAATCCCTTAACGAAATATCTGTGACCATGCGTTTTGAACCCTATATGGCTGGTCATTTAGGCAAAGGAACCCGCTATTGGATAGGCGGTGAGTCAGTAAGTTTCGCCAATCTGAGTTCCTTAAAATCCCTGATCTCGGGACCCTACATCGGTATTGACCCACACCCAGGGCGTACCGTCACGCCTGCTGTTGGCCTGAATCAGGAACCCGTTTTAAAGAGTGAACCTAAAGGAGTCACCGTTGTCCTTAAGGCCAAGAGACTGGGCAATATTTCTCGAGGCGCGCCTTTGTTTTACAAAGGCTATAGAATCGGTGAGATTCGCGGCGAAGCTATGCTGCCCGATGGGAGCGGGTTTGACATTTACGCGTTTATTCCTGATAAATATCTTAAGCTTATAAACAGTCGAAGCCGCTTCTGGAGTTCCGGCGCCATTGGCGTGAGTTTGTTTGGAACCCATCCCGGAGTGCATGTGCCGGCAATTCCCGCGCTGCTGAGTGGGGCTGTAGCCTTGTCCACACCGGAATCAGGGAATGCCGTGCATGATAACGAAACGTTCCCACTTTATGAAAACGCGACCGCCGCGCGCAGTGCGCCCGACCGGTATGCCGTGCCTTACCGGCTGGTGGCGACGGGTGGACCGCAAGGCTTGATTGTTGGTGCTCCCGTCCTGCTCGAAGGCGCTCGGGTAGGCAGCGTAACCCAGGTGCATATGCATTATGATACGCTTCACCATGCCCTGCGCACGGATATACTGATTGCGCTTGACCCAAAACGTATCCCCTTCAGCCAGGGAAGCATCTGGCGTCTCAACGACCCGCAAACCCAGATGAATAGTCTCCTGCGCCACCTAATTGCTCATGGTCTACGAGCCGAATTAAGTAGTGAAGTGCCTTTGCTTGGTCCCAAAATGATTGCCCTCAATCAAATCACCGGTGCCCCTCCGGCACGGTTAATCGCGGGCAGCCCGCCACAAATCCCGATGGTAAGCAACGTCGGCATTAATGACATCGTTAAGCAGATCAATGCCGTGATGCAGCAAATTCATGAAATGCCTTTGCCGGAAATCGCGCGAAATATTCATACGCTCACCGCCAAACTGGCGCAACTCAGCCGTTCTTCCCAAACCCGGCAGACCCTAAAGCATCTGGATCAAAGCATGACTCGTCTGGATCAATTGATGCAGACTGCCAATGCGCGACTGCCGGACATTCTGAAAACACTTCATGACACCGTGCAGCAGGCGGATGAAGCGCTCCATGCTAGTAACGCCCTCTTACACAGCGGCGGCGCAGCGGTCAGCAATCCTGAATCGACCACCCTGCCGCATGCGCTCTACGAGCTTTCCCGGACGGCGCAATCCCTGCGTGCCCTCATGAATTACCTGGACAGCCATCCCAACGCCCTCGTTTTTGGAAAAAGGCCATGAACCTCAAAATGCTGCCGCTGCTGCTCGGTGCCGCCTGTGGACTCAGTGCCTGCGCCTCTGTACCCACCCAATATCTGACTTTGACACCGGTGACCCCAGCGGCCCGAAAGGTGTCCTTTGGTACCCTGCAGGGTAAAGGACTCCCCTTGCTGGTAGCCCACGTCCAGATGCCAGCGGATCTGGATCGCCTCTATCTCACCCGCAAGCAGAGCAGGAACCGTTTTAAGGTCGCTGATCACGTCCGCTGGATCGCGCCCTTGAGCGGAATGGCCCAACGGGTATTGGCCCAGGATATGGCGGACGCCCTTCCGCACAAGACAGTGTTCATGCCAGGCGATCCCACCCCACAGGGGCCCTACCTGCTCCTGCGGGTGGTCGTTCAGCGCTTTATGCCAACGGATTCGGGACAGGTTGAGCTAAACGCTGACTGGTTCGTACTGAATACGTCAACGCAACAAATAGTTGCCCAGGGACGCAGCAGTTTTCAGGCCGCCAGTAGGCAGCATCCCAGGGACCAGGCCGCAGCCATGAGCCAGTTACTGGCAGATCTCGCCCAAACCGTTGCCGCGCATCTGCGATGAGCCGCAGAGCACCCCGCTACCTTCTATATGCCCTGCTGAGGGAAAAGAAAGTAAATCTGAGCAGCCTGTTTGATGCCTTTTCCCGCCATGAAAAGATCTGGCTGACCAGCATACCCCGCCCGCGTGCCATCGCTCTGCTGGCACTGACCCAAGGACTGGCCAGCGTCAATATTGCGGCTCTGGGTGCCGTTGCTCCCTCGCTGGAACACGAGCTTGCCATCGGTAATGTAGATTTTGGCTTACTTTCGGCGGCATCCATTTTAACTGGAGCCGTGGCATCACTGCCGATCGGTATACTGGGGGACCAACAGGCACGCGTCCCTTTGCTGACCAAGCTTATTTGTATCTGGGCGGCAGCCATAGCTATCAGTGCGATCTCACCAGACTATATATTCCTGTTGGTTATGCAGATGGTAGCAGGGGCAGCCGGAAGATC
>JAKAVW010000269.1 GCA_021827445.1 Pseudomonadota bacterium | reverse complement strand
CCCACGATCACCTTGCATCCCGGTCAACTGTTTTCGGTGGTGGTGGCCCACGACATGGTGTTCCCAGGCCCCTACGACCCCGCAATGCAGACCGGAGCGGCCAGCACCGAGCCTGCATTGGGGCCGAAACTGAATCCCTACGGGTTGAATCCCTACGGGTAAGGAGTCGTCATGCGAGGAAGCATTATTGTCCGGACAGAGCACGATTGCGCGGGGCTTTCGCCAGAAGCGCGAACAGCGGCGGTAACGCAAAAGGTGCGGTCTTTGTCTGATGCGGGTTTGCAGGAGATGGCCAAGCGTCGAGAGAAACAGCATCCGGGGCGGCGGCTGCGCCCTATGTCCATCACTCTGCCTGCCGATGTGCTGGAACGGCTGCAACAACTTCAGGGCGTCCGGTGGAGCGTATCCGCGCTGGTGGACCGAATTCTGGCGAGTGCCAACTTGTGAATAGTGAGGGTAGGAATATGTGTGAAGAAACGATGAGCAGCCAGGAAGACGTGGAAGATCTACCAGAACACGAAAGTATGGAAGAGATAAATGATTTCACTCGTTCAACTCAGCGCTGAATGTGCGCCCATGGTCGAGCCATCCACAATAGCCGCCATTGTCCGCGTGGAATCGGGCGGTCGCCCGCTGGAAATGTGGAACAATACGACCCGCAGCATGGTCGATTCCGCCAATCTGGCACAGGCCGTGCAGCACCTGCGGCAGGCCATGGCCGACGGCCAACAGGTGGATGTGGGCCTTGCCCAGGTGGATACGGAAAACTTCGCGTCTTTGGGTCTCACCCCGCGTACCGTCTTTAATGCCTGCACCAACCTTCGCGCCGGAGCCACCATCCTGCACGCGGATTGGGAGCAGGCGCAGGCAGGTGGCTACCATGGCCAACAAGCGCTTTACCATGCCTTTGAAGCGTACAACTCGGGGCGGCTCTGGGGTGATGCCCAGTACGCCAACAAAATACTGGATGCGGCTGGGGCGCACGCGCCTATCGAGTTTGGTGGGCTACGTTACGCATCCGAAGTCAAACCGGACAGCAAGGCGCCAGGCGCCACGCTGACGCAGTTTCGCTGGCAGGCAAAGCTCGCTCCAGCCACGACCCCCGCGCCGTCCAGCGGTGCCGGTTCCTGGCCGGTTCTCCCTTAAAGAAAAGGATCCTCAATGGCAGACAAACTGCACGCTCCGAACTCTACGGTATTTGACTATAAAACCCAGCGCCTTGCGCGCGGCGGCAAGCTCAAAACTACACTCGCAGGCATTGCTGCGGGTGTCCTTGGATACACGGTGGGCATTTCCTATGTGGCAAGAAAAGTCTTTCCCGGCTACCAGTGGACGGACGATTTCATCCAGAAAGCGCACGACTACATCCCATTGCCTTACGGCTGGCGATTGTACAATCCCCTGCCTTTCCTTCGGCCTATGATCCTGAATATCCATTACCCGATCATTCACCAGGCGTTTTACGAAGCAGGGCTTCCGGCGGTGGTGTTGGGGGTGCTCACCTCCGGAATTTTGGGAAAAAAACACAAGGAAGCTCAAGCGGCTGTTTTGAATAACCCCGTACATGGCTCCGCCCATTGGGCGAGCAAGAGCGACGCGATCCGCGCGGCGCTGCTGCCAGCACCCCCGCCGATGACGACCATGGAGCGCTTGTCATCCCTGCTTGGATTGCATGGGGACTCGGCGCGGAGTTGCTGGGATGCGGCACAGAAGGCGCGAAAAACCAGATCGGACGCCTGGCGAAAAAGAAAGGCCGAGAAAGAAGGCAAAAGTCTTTCAGAAATCCCGGAACCACCCAGCTTTGAGCGCTTCGACTCGCCGCACGTCTGTTATGTCGGGGGCTTTGTCGAGAACGGGGTGGCCACCCCACTGCAGCACACGGGTGCCGAACATATTCTGGTCTTCGCACCCACGCGATCCGGTAAGGGCGTGGGTCTCGTGCTGCCCACGCTGCTGGACGGCTGGATGGACTCCATCGTGGTCCACGACATCAAGGGTGAAAACTTCAACCTGACGGCGGGATACCGCAAGGCCATGGGGCACCACATTCTGAAGTTTTCCCCCGGTTCGGTATCCGAAGAAGGATGCCACTTCAACCCGCTGGATGCCGTGCGTATCGCCACTCAGTATGAAGTAAAAGACGTGATGAACATCGCCACGATGATTGTGGACCCGGACGGCAAGGGCTTGAACGATCACTGGCAGAAAACCGGTTTCGCGCTGCTGACCTCCATTATCCTGCATGTGCTCTACGCCATGCCGGACAAGACGCTGAGGGGTGTGGCCGCCTACCTCAATAATCCTGCACTGGGAAGCGTGGATTTGGCCTTTGAGCAAATGATGCAGACCGAGCATGACCCGGATGGGCAATATGGCTGGCGGGATGGCACTGGCACGCCGACCACCGTACATCCGGTCATTGCGCAGTCCGCCAGGGAAATGCTGAACAAGGCGGATAACGAAAAATCCGGCGTTATTTCAACGATGATGAGCTTCCTGTCCCTCTACCGTGACCCCATCGTTGCGAAGTGGACCGAGTATTCAGACTTTTGTATTGCTGATCTTCAGGACGCGGAGCAGCCTGTGTCGCTCTACCTGGTCACAAGCCCGGAAGACAAGAACCGCTTGAAGCCTCTTATCCGCCTGGTGCTCAACCAGGTCGCATCCCAGTTCACCGCGGAAGAGCGGCTGGAAGCGAAGGAGGGCCGGATCGTCGCCAAAGGAAAACATCGACTGCTCTTGCTGCTCGATGAGTTCCCGAGTCTGGGCAAGCTGGATGTATTCCTGGACAGCATCGCTTTCCTGGCCGGCTACAACGTCAAGTTGTATCTGATTACTCAGGACATCGCACAGTTGGAAGACGAAGGCCACGGGTACGGCAAAGCCGGAGCCAAGACCATCATCGGTAACTGCCACATCCGTGCGGCCTACGCGCCGAACCAGGTGGAGACCGCCAAGTGGATTTCGGACATGCTGGGCACCCGTACCGTGACCATGGAAAACGATAATCAGAGCTTTGACGGATCCATGTTCGGGCAGAACAAGGGCTATTCGACGAGCTTGAGTTACCAGTCTCGCCCTTTGCTGACCGCTGATGAAGTGATGACGCTGCGAGGCCCGGAAAAGGAGGGCTCCAACATCAAGACTCCGGGCGATATGCTGGTGTTCGCGGCGGGCTTTCATCCCATCTATGGTCAGCAGTTGCTCTATTTCAAAAACCCGGAATGGCTTGATCGGGCATCCGTTCGCTGGCCAGAGAAGAGTGACGCGATTCCCGGCGCCAAAAAAGACTATAAGGCGATTCTAGGCGAATCAGGCGGTACGCTGCCGATCCCCCATATCGAGAAAAAACCGGAAGGTGGCGAAAGCGTGACCCAGGCGGAGCAGGACGCATTAGCCGCCGCGACTGGTGAACTGGACGCATTGGCCAATATGGATGGGCATGAGCGGGAGCCGGAGTACATGGCAGGAGAAAAGCCTACGGGAGAAGGGAGGTATGACACGGCTGAGCGGGACGCTGATCGAGAGACTATTGGCGGACTGCAGGATGATACAGAACCGGGTGCAGCGTGAGCATTGCCCCGTTCTTGGGCGCTGCTCCGAACCGTCAACTGGTTTCCATGTTGGGTTCATTTAGCAGAGTTTGGCGGCACATGCCCGGTGAGTGTATCAGGGCGTCAACGCCGCTTCCTGGTCGTTCGCAACCCATCTGATGTGCGTGTTTTTCCAGGAATCGACTATAATCGATTTCTGTATTAGCAAACAGATTCACGAGAAGGGGAAAGACCACATGCTGCACTGGATCACCGGCACCCGAGACGGATTTCTTGTATTGCTGGTGATTGCCTTCGTGTTGGCACTGGGCGTCTATGTGTTGCCCGTGCTCATGGCCTGGAGCCTGGGTAGCCCGTACCGAATGTCCATCACGGTGCTGGATATCTTGTTAGGATGGACCGTATTGGGATGGCTTGCCGCCCTGATTTGGGCCGTCGTGACTGGCAAAAGCGGAAGCTTTGATGAGGATGATGCCACGGATCAGCAAACGCCATGGTCTGAATAATGATGCGGCACGGAGTCTTTGGTTTGATTCCAATTCTTGGGTCCAAAATGGCGATTAACCATGCCTGCCAGCCCGTGCCCAATCCCGATTGAATTGCGCCTGCAATTTCCCAATGCTCGATCCATTGAGTAACCGCCCCATTTCGCGGTTATCTTCTAAACTGATCTGGGTGAAGTTCTCGGAGCCGATAAAAGCTAAAGAGCCGCCGACGATCATCTTACTGTGCTGATAAATGGGCTTGATCGGCATAAGCCTTACCTGGCAACCGTGTTGCTGCAGAAAAGCTACGTCGCGCTGATCCACTTGGTTGATGTTGGCAGGCAGGATCAGTCGGAGATCGCGCCCCTTGGCGGCCAGCGCATCGAGAATTACCGCATACGGGCCCAGTTCTTCGCTCTCCACGTCTATGGGACCGGGCTGGTCGATCACTTCCAGTAGTTGGCTGGCGGAAGTCCCCGGAGAAAGGACCAGAACACGATGTGCAAACGCGGGGGCTTTCTGGTTGTTCCAGTCGGCATTGAAAACCGCGTTGGCCGCCTGCACCACAGAAGGATTTTGGGTGACATACAGGTACTCCCTGTTTTTGCGAAAGGCGGACCAATCGAAATTGGATGTGCCTATCTCGCATTCGTGGGTATCGCACACGTATTTGGCGTGATCGAAGACGTACCGGCCAGGGGCTGCCTCAAAGCGTGGCGGCGCCCAGTGCAACTCGGCGCCCGTGG
>JAKAVW010000268.1 GCA_021827445.1 Pseudomonadota bacterium | reverse complement strand
CGTGACCCCGGAAAAGCCAGTCGGGAATACCAGCTCCACCAGTTGTAGACCAGCCCCACGGCACGCGCGGAGAGCCGACAACGGGCCAGATCACGAGTGGTGTACCCGCCCCATCCCCACTGGTTCTTGAGTTCGTCAAAACCGTTCTCCGCATCGGCCCGGTCGCGGTACAACTGCGCGATACTCAGAATGCCTTCTTGGATATCCGTCACCAGTACGGCGTATTCGTAGACCTTGGTCTGGCGCCGGTCCACGAAAGCAAATTCCAGCTGGCCTTGATGTTCCTGGGTGGCGATTAGATGGTCTTTGAGTAGGCGACGGAGAATGACTACCCGGCGGCTCTGCTGCCACCCGGCCAGTTGAATCGTGTCTTCGCGGCCTTCCCAGCCTTGTCCTGCATCCGCCCAGTCACGGCGGGTAAATTCCCGCTGTAACAGGCGCTTGACCCGGGGCGATTGACGCAATTTGAAGAGATAGGACTGCTGCCGCGCTTCCATCTCGCGGATAACCGCATCATTGCCAAAGCCACAGTCGCCACGGACCAGATAAGGACGCTGTTCGGCACTCAGGGTGTCCAGTACGCGGTTCAGCCCCGGTTGGGCATGGTTGGAGGCCGTGGTGTTGCCGGCTGTCACTTCTACATCCAGCAATAGCCGCAGATTACCGACCCAGTACGCATGATAGGCATGGGATGGACGCCCCGGTTTGTGCGGATTGTAGCCTACTTCAGCCCCTTGCTGATGCCCGAATAACGTTTTGATGGTGGTGTCGATATCAAGAATCCAAGGCGTGTCACAGGCTGCCTTTGCGCTTTTGAACAAGTGCTTGCGCATCCATTCGGTGCCTTCGCCTTCGGGGATTTTACCCAGCGCCCGGCGCAGGGCGTCTTCGCTGACGATCTTGCTCATCCCCAGAATCTGCGGACTGACACCATCACTGCGTAATCCAGTGACATGTGCATAGCGTCGGTGACCCGCCAGTATGGAGAGATCCCAAGTGCCCAATACATCGCGCTTCTTGGGTGCGTTGGGGCTGTTATAGATCAAGGGACATTCTTCTACCCAAGCATCAAACAAACCACTGACTTTCTGAAACTCGGCAAAGAACACCAACTGGCCAAAGGGGGTGGCTGCCGATTCCTTATCCCAGGACACCTGAACGCGACCCCCCAGCGTGCCCACCACCATTGTCTGTATCGCGTCCGGAATGGGCTTCAGAGGCTGCTTACGGTCTTCACCCATCGGGTGAGTCTCCTTCAAAATAGAAAACCCAATCCTATCAAAGGAATCATGCCAAATCAGCAGAGGTAACTGCCGAATTTAGTATTATTGGATGTTCGCACCAGCACCGGCATTGTGCTAGAAAGATAAGACGCGCCCCAGCCTTGGGGCCACGGAGACCGCGTGCGTCGCCCCGGTGATGCGGGTGACTCGAACATTAGATGCCGTTCCTTTGTGGTGTATTTGTGCAATACAACTCGAGGAGTTCAATATGTTTGATTTCAACGAAATGCTCCATGATGAAAGAACAAGATGCCTGCGAAGCCTGCCAAAGTTCTCGGGCACGGTACTGTCCGCCGGTTGTGCGGGCACCTGGTATTTTCACTGGTTTGAGGATTGCACGGGCCATAGCGGAAAACATATCGGGATTGAACTTTATAACGAAAAACCCCCTGATTTGCCAGCAAACGTGGAATGGATCGCGAATTCCGTGGGGGATATGCGCGATGTTGACAGTGCGAGCGTTGCTATGGTGTTTTCCGGGCAAAATATTGAGCATTTGATCCCCATAGATGTCGCCGGTTTTCTGCTGGAGTCGAATAGGATATTGAAAAATGGAGGGTTGTTGGTAATAGATTCCCCCAACAGGTCGTCCACGCAGCATCTGGGGTGGGCGCAACCAGAACACACCCTGGAGTTTGCGGCGGATGAAATGGTCTCGTTATTGGATGCCGCGGGCTTTGATGTGATGGAAACAAGAGGTGTTTGGCTGTTCCGTGACCCAGTTACGAAGAGGCCATTTGACTTGTTTTCATGCCAGGAAGGTGAGCTGGATGGTGATGAGCGCAGATATATGGCCAGGCGACATGCCGAAGATAGCTTTATTTGGTGGATAAATGCCAAAAAATATCGCCCTGCGGATACACAAAAAGTAGTAAATATGGTGAGCGAAATTTTCTTTAGAAACTATAATAGCTTTGTGAATGCCAGATTTGTGTCTCATCTTGGTGTCAAGGGTTGGGAGTGGGGGGCTTCCGTCGTCACGGTCAATCCTGAAGATTCCGGCTGCGTACTGAATGGTCCATACATTCCTCTTTCGGATGGAAACTATCAGGCAGTTTTCCATGTCAAAAAAGGGACCGGGTCTGTTTCTGATGGGGTCGAAATTGTATTGGAGGTGGTATCGGCTTTTGGGGTGGTGATTCATGGAAAAAGAGTCATAGGCTTCGGCGAGCTGGAAAAGGTAAAAAAATGGACGGGGTTTTCTGTGGATTTTAGTGTCGTGGGTTATGTCACAGCGGTGGAAACGAGGGTGAGTGTGAAAAATTATTCTGGTGTAATATTGGCTAATGTGAATATTTTAAAAGAATGATTTTTGCAATCCGGATCGGTCCCGCGGCATCAATTGGTAAAAATAATTTTTCGAGCCGATACCGCGTACCAGCGGTATCCAGTAGCCAGGTTATTTCTTGCATGCGGAGGTTCCGCTATGACATGGATATCTTACGCGCAGAACTTTGAAGATGTCATGCTGCTGCGCGCGCTTAAGGACGTTCAGTCAGGCTTCTATATCGACGTGGGAGCGCAGCATCCACGGATAGATTCCGTCAGCCGCGCGTTTTATGACCGGGGCTGGCGTGGTATCCATGTGGAGCCGGTGCCTGTCTACGCGGCGCTTTTGCGCGCGGACCGTCCCGACGAAACGGTCGTCCAGGCCGTGCTCGGCAAACAGCGCGGTGAGGCCGCTTTTTATGTCATCCGGGAAACGGGCTTATCGACGGTTATCCAAAGTATTGCGGAGGAGCACGCACATAATGGTTTTCCGGTGGAGCGCATCGACGTTCAACAAAGTACGCTGGCCGCGGTATTCAAAATGGCGGAAGGACGTGAAATCCATTGGCTCAAGATCGATGCGGAAGGCAGTGAGCCGGATGTGTTGCGCGGCTGGCTACGCAACCGGGCCAGACCGTGGATCGTGGTGGTGGAAAGCACGCTGCCACTTTCCGACGCACCCCTCGATCCGGTCTGGGAACGCGCCCTGCTGCGACGTGAATATAGCTTTGTGTGTTTTGACGGCCTGAATCGCTTTTATGTGCACCGGGACCATGCTGATCGGGCCGCGGCATTTTCGCACGGCGCTTGCGTGTTTGACGATTTTGCCCTCAGCGGGTTGGCGAGCGCCCCCTTCTGCAAACATCTGCTGAAGCAGCAGCACGAGGAGGGCACGCATGTCGGATAGTGAAAAAACGCATACGCTGGATCTTCGCGGTTTGTTGACGTTGCCCAACGCGGCATTCATACCCGGCGCTTTTACCGCTATCCTGGGGCGTGAACCCGATGTCGTCGGTCTTGTGCACTATGCGCTGTGTCTACAGCGCGGATCCAGCCGTGCCTTGATTCTGGCAGAAATACGCAGTTCTCCGGAAGGGCGCCGGCACGCGTTCCATGCGGTCAGCGTAGAGCTGGATACGTTAGTCACCCGCTACCAAAAAATACGACATCTGCCGCTGGGGCGTCGACGCTGGAACCTCCTGCCGACCTTTGGCATTGACCACCAGGAAAACGCAGGTTTTGATTGGGAGCGTTGGGCTACCGATTACGTAGCGCAGTCTACTAAACGCGACGCGACCCCGATTCCTCCGGATATGCCCATCCACCCTGATCTCGCCAATCGAGTGGAGGAACTCCAACGGCGGGTCAACCTATTGTTTGACGCCATGCAGCAAAGTGACGTGGCAGACTTGATGGCCCAGTGCGTTCCGATGCACGCACGGCAAGAACCCCACCCACAAACGCCGCATGCTGGGCTGAATCCGGCAGCCGTGTCCTGGGAGGCGCGCAGTTATCTGCACCAGTTGCTCAAGGTGTTCAGGGAGTGAGGCCATGCACATTGTCATCGATCTTCAAGGGGCGCAGGCCTCGAACCGTCATCGGGGTATCGGCCGTTACTCCATGGCCATGGCGCTTGCGCTGGCACGCCTTGCGAAACCCCTTCACCGTATTTCGCTGGTCCTGAACGGTACCTTTACCGACACCATCGAACCGATGCGTAGCGCCTTTGCCGGTTTGGTGGCGCGAGAAGACATCCATGTCTGGCTTCCGCTCACGCCCGCCCATGCCCCCGACCCGGCCAATCTTTGGCGCCGTGCGGCCAGCGAAGCGTATTATGAGGCTTTTTTGCGGCGTCGGCGGCCGGAGATGGTGTTGATCACCAGTCTGTTCGAAGGGATCGGTGAGGATGTCATCGTGAGTGTCCATCAAAGCGATGCCACTATCCCCTTGGCGGTGGTGCTATACGATTTGATTCCACTGATCCACAAAGACCTGTATCTCGCGGACCCTGCGGCCGCCGCCTGGTATTACAACCGTCTGGCGCATCTGAAACAGGCGGATCTCCTGCTGGCCATCTCGGCGGCCAGCCGTCAGGAGGCCATCGATTATCTGGGGACGCATCCGGCGCGCGTGGTCAACATCTCCAGCGCCGTGGATGCGTCATTCAAGCCGTTGCGCCCCACGACCGGGGAAACGCGGGCCCTGCGCGCGAAATACGGTTTGCTGCGTCCCTTCGTCA
>JAKAVW010000267.1 GCA_021827445.1 Pseudomonadota bacterium | reverse complement strand
ACGCGGAGAGAAGTTGCCAGCGATAGATAGCTTGCTGGCAGCCACGGCGCTGGTTCACCATCTCACAGTGGCCACGCGGAATATTGTTGATTTACAGCGATGCCAAGTTCCGGTGGTCGATCCCTGGAATCAAACGTAGAGCGGCAATTGGGTTGTTTCAAGCAAATTAATGCTGGGGGCGCTTATTCGTGTATGAATGAAGCACAAGTGGGGCGGAATTCGTGGTCTGCCGTTCTCGATGGCGGAAAGAGACTGTAAGCGGACGTATGAATAGGCTAGAGTTGTCTTGTGCTTACCAGGGTCTGAGATGGAGAATTTCATTGTTTTGTCTCATGTGGGCATGTCATCATAAAGGTTGTAAATACAAGCAACTAGGCTCTGATTTGAAGGTGCCGCATGGGACACAATGATCCCAATTGCCTTGTTGGCAACGGCACCTGTTGCACTTCAAATTTGAAACCGCCGCCTCTACCAGCATGGCACCACGGTTAATGCTCATCATCTGCGTCTCCCGCCTTAGGGTTGCTGTTACCATCAGCCGCTGGCTGGAGTTTTGGCCATGAGGGAGTTGCATCTCCCCTCCCCGGACCTACGGGTAAGATCGTCCCAGCTCGTGCTTTGGAACGCCGAGATCCTCTTTGCCTACGTTGCTCTCACCGCTGTCACTCTGATCTTGGCCATCAGATACCAACCCCAAGATCATCACGTTTGGCCCCTTTGGCCTGCTGCAGGATTGGCCGCCTTTGTCGTGATGCGTTTTGGAAAATGGGTGGCTCCTAGCATATTTCTCGGATCCATGGTCGCCAATATGCTCCTGGTCGGAATGGCCCCCACCCTTGCTCTCTGGGCCTCCGTGGGGAACACTTCCGCCCCCCTCATCGCATTGGCTATGCTGCGGCGGCTACATCCTCGATGGTCCGGTTTCCATTACGTACGGGATGTAGTTGCTTTCATAGCAGTGATAGGCATGCTCAATGGAGCGGTCAGCGGCTTTTGGGGAGCGCTGGGAATGGTTGGCTGGGATCATTCCCGCATTAATACATTCGACAAACTCTGGTTGACTTGGTCCGTAGGAGACATCTGCAGCGTCCTAGGCTTCACCACAACATTTTTGCTTTGGAAGATGCAACGTCCTTTGCACGACGACGCTGCAGGACAATGGCGTCTGGGGCTAACCGCCTTCTTGATTCTGGGGCTCACCGGTGGATTATTTCTAATTCATTATCCCCCACGAAGTATCATAGAAGGGGTGGTCGGTCTATTAATACTGCCCTTTCTCTGGGCCTTGACACGCTTTCCCATGGAGGAAGTGTACCGTATTGGACTGATGTCATACATCATTGCTGCCACAGGTACCGCCTTCGGTCTAGGACCTTATCAGGCGGTCACTTTTGTCCAACCAGAGACCATGATGCAGATGGTAGCTATTGGGTTAGCGTGTGTCGCCCTTATAGCCGGTGCCATGATCGCCGAAGGCAGTCGTACCAAAGTTGCGCTGCAAGCAGCGAACCATACTCTTGAGGATCGAGTCCGTGCACGCACAGCCGATTTAAAGCAAAGCCATCAAGAGTTACTGATTCGTGAATCTCTATTGTTATCTCTGAGCGAGATCAATCGTCTCTTTGCCAGCGCCACAGACCGTGAACTAATGCCCGTATTACAGCAATTTTGTGAGATCATAACAGATCGTCTAAATCTGCAAGCCGTTTGGTTAGGGAAGGTGGCAGCGGGGGAAAATGAGGTCGAAATCCTTGCCAAAGCCGGGCCACTGGCACAAGCGCTCGAACAGGTGCATATTTCCGTGAATTCGAATCTTCCGGTGGGCGGTGGGCCTACGGCTCAGGTTTTCATGACGGGAAAGGCGATGCTCTTTGATGCAGACGACCCCCACTATGATCCTTGGCGTCCTTTGGTCGAAGCCTACCAATTGGGCGGGAGCGCCCACGTACCGCTACCTTGGACAGATGGCGGCCGAGGCGTGATCACCCTATATCGTGGCAAGGGAAAGTCCTTCCCACAGGCGATTACCATACTTCTCAATCGTCTTGCCGAGGATTTGGCAGTTTTTCTTGAGCACCGAAAAGTTGCCTTTGCCCTTAGCGCAGCGCAGACGCTTCAACGGGCCATGATTTCTGCGGGAGATATCGCCCTGAAGGCCCGCGACGAGCAAAGTATGTTGGATAGCATCTGCCAGGAACTAATCGACAGCGGACTTTTTGTCGCTGCGTGGATTGCCAAGCCGGATGCAGATGACTGCTTTGTTCCACTTGCTGCAGCCGGAGAGAGCGCGGCCAATGCATTGAAACATCGGTGGCCTGCGTCGACCGCTACACCAGAAGGTTATACCGTAGGTGCCCGTGCGTGGCGCAGCGAGGCGATGGTCTTCCAGCAGGATTATCTCAGCGATCCGTTGATAGCCCCCTGGCGGGATCAGGCTATGACATACGGTTGGCGCGCCGTAGCAGCCACTACCATCTTCCGGCAAGAGTCGCGGTGGGCAATCTTAGCGGTGATCGGTAATCAGGTAGGTATGTTTACTCCAGAAGTTCGCGAGGTCTTATCCCGCATTGCCGAGTTGATAGGCCATGGTCTGGATGAAATCTTCCTCAAAAATGCCTTGACCGAGGAACAACAGAAACAGAGTTATCTGGCTAGCCATGACACGCTCACCGGCCTTCCCAACCGCCGTGGGTTGACCGAATACCTGCAGAAGGCGTTGCTGCCGGCACAACGGCACCAAACGCTCCTCGCCCTGGGTATTCTCGATTTGGATGACTTCAAGCCGATCAACGATGTCTATGGTCACGCTGCCGGGGATCTGCTTTTACAAAATATCGCCGGACGGCTGCGCAAGATCCTTCGCGCTGCGGACTTTGTGGCCCGCCTTGGAGGCGACGAATTCGTACTTGTGATGGATAAAATTCAAGACCGGAATGCCATCCCTTTTCTACTCGACAAAATATACGATGCCATTGTTCAGCCCGTCGCTCTCGCTGACGGCACACTGGTGAAGGTGGGCGTCAGCCTAGGTCTTACCATCTATTCTCACGATAATGCGGACACCGACCTTCTGTTGCGTCATGCCGATCACGCCCTCTATAAATCAAAAAAAGAAAAAGGCTCGCGTGAACGTTTCTGGGCCATCTATCCACCTGATAAGAAGGATGTCGCAGAAAACCATTTACCTCATGTGCTGCATTTGCTTTATCACGGAGGGCTACGCGTACGCTATCAGCCTATTCTTGAACTTGGTACAGGAAAAGTAGTGGGTATAGAAGCTTTGGCCCGGTTGAGTGACACAACCGGCGAGATCGCTCCTGATGATTTCTTACCCCAGCTCCGCAATGGCGATCAATGGGCGCTGACCTCTGGCGTAATTGCACAGGTTCAGAAAGACATGCAAAACGGGGTTGGTACCGGTGATGACATATGGGTATCTATCAATATATTGCCAAAATTTATTTGCAATCCTGACGATCGGAAAAAGCTTCTCGCCCTTCTAACCGCCACGAACATTCCCCCACAGCGCGTCATCCTGGAACTGCTGGAAAGCAGCGATTTCTTCTCTCAGGATCTGGCCATATCTGGCATCGCAGATTTCAGGAAATTGGGTTATCGTGTTGCCCTGGATGATGTTGGCAGTGCCTATGCATCCCTCTTGCGCCTCAAGAACTTACCAGTAGACGAAATCAAGATTGATCAGGCCTTCGTACGTCATTTAGGTCGCAAACCAGAAGATCTGTACTTCATCAAATCGTTGCTGGACTTGGGCAACGCCATGCATGTGGATGTCATTGCGGAAGGGGCGGAAAGCGCCGAGATCCTCGGCGCCCTGAGCGCTATCCATGTTCCCATGGCACAAGGTTATGCTATCGCAGCCCCTATGCTCATGCCTGAGTTGCACGTTTGGCTGAATAAGCAGACGTCGCCATGCAGTATCGCTATGCCCCAAGGGCTCCTTAGCCTTTACGCACATAGTGTATCTTACCATTCAGCCATACAAACTCTCGTCGTCCAAGCCCCTGAACTATTTATAAAAATTGCTCCATGGACATCTCAGAGTTGCCCTGCTACCGCCCGCATCAAGGGCCTGGGGCTCGAAGGCAGCGCAGTTGATATTGCCCATACCGAATACCGCCGCACTTTAGAAATCATCGGTAAAAAAATCATGTGCGGCGAATCCAGTGATCAGATGGTTTTACAGTCGTACATTAATCGGTTTCAGGAAGCATTAAGAGAGGCAATTAATGCTTAATGCTACGCGCAATACTATGCTCCCAGTGGTTGGCGTTTTTTATAGTATTTATTTTACCATGAAATGCTCTATTAAGCAGGCTGATTATTTTGTTATATACGACTTGCTGAGTAACGTTAAAAAATGAACGTTTTTTGAACACCCGGTTTCTGGACACTGACAAGCTCCGAAAAGAGGTTCCCTTTGCCCAGAAACCGATCTGGTTATCAACGTCCAGGTAATGGTACGGTCTTATCCACTCAATGTCCGCTCCCGCTGCTTATGTGTACATACACATAAGCAGCGTTATGCATACCTCGCGATTATGTATAGTGCGCATGTCGTGCTGGCTGTAAGCCCTGTTAATGCTGGCCATTTGGTATGTGCGGTATCATGATGCTATACATAAAATTGGTCGATTCGGTGTGTAGTCACTACGACAGCGCTCCGCATACGCCACAAATTAACACCCCAGCTACCGGTCTGATCCATGGCCACAATGCTGATCAGAGATCTTTGGATCACCATTAACTTACTGCTCGGGAAGGTGGTTGCCTGTGAATCCTAGCACTCCTTC
>JAKAVW010000266.1 GCA_021827445.1 Pseudomonadota bacterium | reverse complement strand
AAGGGATAATCTGAATGGTGGCGCTTCCCTTTGCTCTGGATCAGGCGCAAAATGATAAACACGTTTAACATGTTTATCGCGAGGTTATTATGATTGGGGTTCGTCTGTCCAGCGACATCGAGAAGCGTCTAGATGCGTTGGCAAAAGCGACAGGACGCACGAAGACCTATTACGTCCGCGAGGCTATTTTGGAGCATCTGGATGATATGGAGGACGCTTATTTGGCCGAAGCAACCCTGGAGCGTGTCCGGCGCGGGGATGAGCGCGTATTAAGCAGCGAGGAATTCTGGCGTGGTCTGGAGGATTGAGTACGCGGAGTCTGTTCAGAAAGACGTGCGAAAGCTTGATGCACAAGAGCGTAAACGCATCCGAGACTTTATCGAGGTTAAAGTGGCCCTCCTGGATGATCCCCGCAGTTTGGGTAAACCGCTTTCAGGAGGTCTCAGCGGTCTCTGGCGTTACCGAGTAGGAAGCTACCGTGTTATTGCGAATATTGAGGATCGTGATGTGCGCATTCTCGTCGTGAAAATCGCCCACCGGAAAGAGGTTTATCGTCAGTGAGTGGTCACCTGCGTCCAGATCGCCATTTTGGTACTGATCTTGCTGAATAGTGGCTTTCTGGCGTAGTCTCAGAGGATCAACAACAGCCCAAAGGCATTACCCATGATAGAAATGGTAATGCCCCGTAACCTGGACGTCTGGGGAGACAAAGGTATACGGGGCATCGAATCCGAGGGACCGGACAGGTCCAGTATAGCCCCCCTTGGCTATGCAATCAAAGCCTGTCCGGTCCCCATGCAGAGCATGAGCGCGATCGGAGGCTTTGATGGCCGCGATTGATGCCCTTTCCCTCTTTGCCGAACACCTGCCCCGCAAGCCGTATTGCACGGATGATCTGACCGCAGGGCTGCAAATCCGCCCCCTGAAAACCGCCCTGCAACGCGCTTATATCCAGCCCAATGGTCCGGGGATGGTGTGGGTAATGGTCTATGACGTGGACCGCGCCTGCATTGACCCGCAAGACTGGTGGCCGGTCTGGGAAACCGCTGGGCTGCCTCTCCCCAACATGGCGGTTATGAACCGTCGGACGAAACGTGGCCACCTGATCTATCTGCTGGAGGCAGGGGTCTGCCGGACCGAACTCGCACACCTCAAGCCCCTGCGGTATATCGCCAGTATTGAGCGGGCCTATACCGCCGCCCTTGACGCTGACCCCGGCTATGCAGGCCTCATCTGCAAAAACCCTTTCAACGACCGCTGGCTGGTTTGGGAGATACACGGCAACCCATACACGCTGGGCGAGCTGGGCGACTATGTGGATTTGACCGCTAAGGCGGTTTCCTTGCCCTCTGACGCATCCGAGAGCTTCGGGCTGGGCCGTAACGTCACCATGTTCCATACTGGCCGTAAATGGGCTTACAGGGCCGTTAGAGAGCATTGGGCACCCAATGGGCTTGGTAGATGGTCAGAAGCCGTCCTGGAGCGATTACAGGCCATCAATGGCGAGTTCCCGCAGCCCTTGCCCTTTGCCGAAGTGAAAGCCACAGCCAAGAGCATCAGCGGGTGGACCTGGCGGCGGATGACACCCGCAGGCCTGCAAGACCTCATCGAGCGGACCCATACGCCGGAGCAGCAGGCGGAAAGGGGCCGGAGGGCCACCAATCAGGCTGAGGCTGGCGTAGCCAGTGGGCAGGCCCGCAGGCAGTCCAGCGAGCAGGACAGGGCCACGGCAAGGCTTATGCGGGCGCAAGGCTATACGCAGCAGGCAATAGCCGTGGTTCTGGGCGTGCATCGGAATACCGTCTCCTCATGGTTAAGCGATGCACAGTGAACGGCCTATATCAGATAATAGCCCTGTGGCTGGCTGCAGGGCTGGGGGCCTAGCACGGCTTGTCTTAGTAGGTGGAAAGAAATAAGCGCTTTAGCGGAAGGAAGTGTGGGAGAAAAGCGAGGAGTGGCGGGCGATTTGCTTGCAAATCGTTCGACGCTACCGCAACCAAGGGAGCGCAGGCGACCGCGGAGTGTCTGCTACAGAGTGCGGAAAGTGTGCCTTGCACGGGCTGGGTGAGGGGTCTGGGGAGAGGGTGCGCGTGCCGCTTTTTTGGGCTTGGGGGCTTTCCATATCTCGGTCATGGCCTTGTCGGCATTGCCCACAGGATGCCCCACGGATTTTGGGGATAACCGTCAGTCTTCGGGGTGGGTGTACATGGTGTCCAATGCGCTTTCACCAGAGTTGCCCTCGGTGTCGATCCAGACGACCTGGTGGCCTTTGCCATCGGGGCGTGCCTTTGTCGCTATGACGAGTTTCCATTCCCCATGATCCTTGATCCAGAGAGGGGCACCGGGTGTGGCGTCTTTGCATTGGGCTTTCATGGGCCCACCTCCTTCCTTGTTTTGAGTTCCCAGAGATTGACGTTGCCGCCTTTGGCGTTGATCGCGCAGCGCGGCGAGTGAACTGCCTGCTTCCTTGCCAGTTCCACGAGCAACGCATTGGTGTGGGTGCGCGTCAGGCGAAGGGCTCCCGCGATTTCCCTGCAGGTGCTAGGGCCGTCGCGCAGGCAATCAAGGACGCGGGCCATGTCCCGGGTGACGATGAGGTCAGTCATCGAGTATGGGCCGCGTGCTGGGGGTGTTGCGCCGCCAGCAGCTCCAGAAATCAGCGTTGCGGCTACTGCGGGAGGAAGGCGCCGACCATGACCGCGTATGGCTGATGGTCGCGGAGGGAATATCCAGGGCGGCAACCCCGTCCGGGACGAGTGATTCAATGGTTTTCTGCGAATCTGCGGATTCTTCGTGCATGGCCTTTTTCAAGGAAAACGAATCGATACGTCCCTCTGGCGTGGACCGAACGTATGGAATTCTGGTTTTACGAAAAAAAGCCCCTGCGGACAGGAGCATAAACTATACGTAGGAGGTATACCGGAAAAGTGGTGCCGTCAGGACCTCGTCGCGGGCGCATCAAAGGACCAGGAGGGCACCTCTTCTGTATAATAATATCACAGCATATTTTTATATCAATATGTATGCGGGCTTTTGACGGGTGTTCCGTGTTGGGGCGGGATGTGCAGTTCTGGGATGGGATGTGGTCACGGGGCTGAGGCTTTCGCGGGTATGCGGTGAAACGCTTTTATGCGGTGAAACGCTTTCAGGCCATACTGGATCGCGTCGAGCGCAAGCTGGACGACTTGACCCGTCGCGTCGGTAACCTGGAATTCGGGCAAGCCAACATCATCCAGCATCTCTGGCCGCCGCTGATGCTCAACAGCAGCTTACCTCCGATGGATTCAACCAGCGGCTCGAGCGTATCGAGCGCCGCCTTGAGCTGTCTTGAACAGGCAAAAATGGGCACCGTCACCGTAATATCTTATAATCGGCACTCATGGGCGGCAGGAGAATCCAGAAGAATCAGGTCATCCACCCAGCGGGGATCAGTGCCCACGAGGCGGAAGGACGCATTCTGTCTATTACTTCTGTATTACATCAAAGCCACATGATTCATGTCCAAGCCCGCCTATGCAAGTAACCTCGCGGACGTTAACTTTGTATTTAAATATGCCCTCTGCTACGCCGGCAATCAAACCGCCCTCGAAAGAACACAGGGTGCGCCCGACAGGTTTCATTCCAGAACAGGTAACACATTCGTAAACATCAATATGTAGTTGCCCTTTATCATTTTCCCCAGTTTTTATAACCCCTATTTTAAGTTGTTCGCATAATTCTACAAATTGGCTTAGATCTTTTAACCCAAGGCTATATCCAAGGTGTCTTCCTGATAGGTATGCCTGTGCTGTAGAACTAGAACCAAACATATCTTCTAGAAGGATAAGGCGCACCAGCCTGAATAATGCGATTGGCGCTTCATTACCTAAAGTCGGGCGCACTACTTTTGTTGCGTTTGCAAAGTCGACTTTTTCAAAAGATTGGGTTTCTATAGCCATAGGTCACCTTTTATGGAAACTGTTATTACGGACATTGATCATATGCCGCGTGGCGGCTTCGTCTTGGTATGAATCGAGAAGTCATAAGATCTTATGTATCCAATCAGGTAATTGGTTGCCGTTCATCTTGCTAATCAAGGTGCATAGGTGTCGCAGGCAACGGGTTATCCATTTTAATGAGTGGATGTTTTTGCTTTCGCGGTTAAGGAGCGCCTGGACCTCCTGGGAGTAGGCCACTTGGTCCTCCAGTAAATCACACCGGGCATTGTTGTACTAAACAGGCCTTTGGTCAAGTGGTGGTTGCTGGTTGTACTCCTGATTTCCATTTCTGCCGTAATGGCTAATGATACAGCCTGATAGAGCTAAAACACCAAAGACAAGGCAGCGATCCTTCCAGTTGAACGATGTACGAAAGTAATAAAAAGCATTGTGGAAACCTGTAACCGATCCTGCTTGGTGGGTAGGCATAACAAAGCCAGCAAACGCAGGCTTTTCGGCAGCACTAACGTACTTCTAAATTCCGATAGGATGATGTTTGGCGGTTTCCTTGACGGTCAGATCAAAAGCGATGGCAAACACTAGCGGGCTTCCGGATCATCCAGGATGGCGTCGAGTGGATATTCCAAACGCTCTCCGGTTTCAGGCACCTCAATTTCAACGGTCCAACCCTTGTCGGTATGGTGCTCTGATGGATCGCGGTAGGGACGCCCGTTACCGGACGCACCCCGCACAGATCCCAGCGTGCGCAATTAACGCACTGGGCTCCTACCTCGGGTGTTTGACGGCAAATCGCTCGCTCGGCCACGGATGAAGGATACGGGGTGTCGGCAGCCAGTCACCGGCGATCTCGCTCAGGCGTGCCCACGTCATTTTGTCC
>JAKAVW010000265.1 GCA_021827445.1 Pseudomonadota bacterium | reverse complement strand
CGATCCACTTCCGGTTTGAAACAGGCCGGCATCATGTACTTGATGGCGAGATTCCTGTTGACCAAGGATTTTCTGTTTCATCCCCTGGACGCCAAATCCGCGCCGGATGCGTACCGGCATTACCATGAAGTTCGTGCCGAACAATTGTTTACGGCACCGAAGATGGGTGTTTATGACGAGCTGCACAACACCAACGGTCTGGACGCCATTACCAACCAGTTGGAAAAGGATGCGCGGGAATGGCGCAAGAACAACGGCATTCTGCTCCTGGCCTCGCAGATGCCGCAGGATTTCAGCGACGTGCTGGTGGATATTGCGACCAGCATCTACATTCTCACGAATCCTTATGGCCCGAAGGATAATCCCCTGGTGGACAAGTTCTCGCTGACACCCGACGAAGCGCAGATCATCAGCAGCTATTGCGTGGGTGCGGGAGCAGGCGGCTCGGGGGCTTTCTGCATCTGGCGAACCAAGAGCGGGGGGACGTTCAAACAGTTGGGTTACATCATGGCGCCACCCGCTGAACTTTGGGCCTATACCACCACCCCGAAGGACCGGCAGTTGCGCCTGTATCTTACGGGCAAGATCGGTTACATGGAGAGTCTGGAGATTCTGGCGCAACGGTATCCGGATGGATCGGCCATGAAGGATCTGGCATTGCGCAAGAAGATCGAGAAGATCAAGGAAATACAGGCGATGATGGCCGAAAGGGATGAGGACGGGCTGGACCCGGATGTAAAAAGCCTGGGAGAGGAATTGGCCCGTCTCTGGAATGAATTTGTCCTGCGGGATTTGCGCAAGGCGAGTTAACGGGAAATGATGTGAATCGCAATATGCGTCATCTATATGAAACGGATGGACAAGAACATTTCCATATTTCAGGATTGGATAGTGGTTGGTTGTGGATCATTTCTAGCGATAGTTATGCTCGTTGGCGTGGTGTACGCCGCGTATCATCAGTAAGTAAAAGGTGAAATATGAACGTCATCGACATTCTGTTGTTTCTGCTTTCCGGGCTGGTTACCACGTCAATCGCCATTGCCTGTATGGTATATTATGGTTTTTACAAAAAGTTCAAGCGATTGCCCATAAAAGATGCAATAGAGTGGATTATTGCCAACATCATCCCCACGACTATCGTGCCGTTTGGCGTGTGGATTATAATATCGCTTTCCCAACAACTGACATCAGTTCATCCACGATTATATATAGCAATCGCTCTTGCTTTTGTTAACTTCATCCTTTCTCTAGTGTCAACATATATGTGCTACTTACAACTGGATAGAATCAGTTCGTTTAGGTTTGGGCATCAGGATTTTTGGATTCACTGATCGGGCAACCGCTCCAAAATCGGCATCATCATAACAGAAACGCTCAGCAAGCAAGGAGTTTATCATGATACAAACGAAAAACACCGGCATGTCCACCATGGGGCTATTGCAGGACGCCCCATCCGAAGCCCGAATCTGCATCGTTGACGTAGGGCAGTCCATGCGTCACTCCCTACTGATAGGCGAAACGCGGGACGCCGCCATTGCAGAACACCTCAAATCTAGTCTGGTTGACCCTGAAAGTTGCGTGACCACCACCATTCACAAGGGAATCACCCAGGAGAACCATCATGCGTAAAATTCAGGCAGTCCTTACAAAAGGCACCATAGAAAAAGCATTGAATGATGGAACAAACAACCTCATGATTCTGCTCGCGCAATCGATTTTTGCCCTACCGTTGGCTTTCATGGTTATGATCGGGTTGGTGATCCTGACCTTGCCGATGGTGCTGCATGGCGCAGGGCAAACATGGACCTATGCGCAATTCGTAGCACCCCTCCATCATCTGCCATTTGGCAGGGTGATAAACAACATTTCCATAATTATTCGCGCGATTTTCCTGTTTTCGTGGGCTATTGCCTGGTTTGCTCGCATCACCATGGCACATGGTCAATGGATCAAAAAATCAGACACAAACCCAAATATGGCGTTATCGGTAATGCCATCCACCCTTCAGGGAAGTTCTCATGCGTAACGTTTCCATCACTTCAGTGCTTGTTCTGGTCGGCGCGCTGGCCCTGTCCGGTTGTGCCAACAATCCCTACGCCAGCAACGGCACTACGGCGGATACGGGTGGTGGTGCGCTCCTGGGAGCGCTGGCCGGTGCCGTGATCGGCAACCAGACCGGGGCGCCCCTGGCCGGGGCCGCGATCGGCGCGGGTGTCGGCGGACTGGCCGGGTATGCCGTGGGACACAACGGAAGCCGGCAGCAGTACCAACCGCCACAGCCGGGATACTACGCGCCGCCCGCCAACAATCCGTCGTGTCCACCGGGATATACTTGCGTCCCCACCGCGCCATCCTATCCATAGTCTACCCATTAGCCATTGCATATAACATATCGTACTATCTTCATTCATCAATCATTACAAGGAGTTTCAAAAGTGAACCGTCATTTTTCCGTGATCCCCGTTATCGTTCTTTTGCTTGCCGCGCCTTTGGCGATGGCATCGACAACCGCTCCCGCATCCTCCACTACCATCACCGCCAATACGACCGTCGCAACCCATGCGCAAGCCGTCAAGCAGAAACGGATCTCCCATATCCAGGCTCGCATTGCACGTCTGGAACGTCTGGAAACCATTTTGCTATCCAAAAGCGAAACGCTGCGACTGGCCAAGGTGGCGCGCATAAAATCTCAGGTTAAAAAACTTCAGGCACGACTTGCCGGACTAGAGAGCAAATAGGATCACCACATACCGAGCAATGACCGGTGTTTGTTGGGATGGCGTCGCTATCGGCGTCATCCCGTGTCGTGGATGGAAAGCGGCAATGACTGGACCGTGGCCAGCATAAAAACTACGGACATTTTTACCCTGTGCGAGCAGGGATGAAAGGAAGCCAACTTGCACAAAATCGCAAACAGACCTGTCTTATCGTCGGCATTCCGCTACCATGGCAAAGTAGCTCTGCATCATCACGGATTTTTGTTTACGGCACCAAGGGTATGGGAACACCAATCACAGGAGACCTCCCATGTCCGATACCACGCATCTCATCCCCGTTCAGCGCAATGCCGAAGGGGAAGCTACCGTCAATGCCCGCGACCTGCACGCCTTTCTGGAGGTCGGCAAGATGTTCGCCCACTGGATACAGGATCGCATCAAACATTTTGAGTTCGTTGAAAATCAAGATTTTATAATTCTTGCCGAGATTGGCAAAATTCAGAAGGCCGGGGCCAGCCAAAAAAAGACTACCACTTGACCCTCGACATGGCAAAGGAGCTGGCCATGATCGAGCGCACGCCCAAGGGCAAGGAAGCCCGACAATACTTCATCACCTGCGAGAAAGCATATCGGCGGTTGCAATGTGACGGTCCATCCATAGCGCCCAAGGTGCAGACCCTGAGTGAGCGATATCTGAACGGCCTACCCCATGAAACCGTGCTGGCCGAGTTCAAGCTGCTCATCGAACTCAACCAGTTCAGTCCCGGCATGGACGCGAATCAGGCTTTTCTGGGGGCCGTGGGGCAGATGGAAATGATGGGTGTGCAATTACGGCCCCTACTGGCTCCCCAGGCGTTGGCTCTGGAATCGCCGCACCGTTATGCCGAGTTGCGGCCTACGGACATGGCCCGGCGTTTCGGCATCCTGCGGCGGGACGGCAAGGAAGATCCGGCGGCGGTCAATCGGCTGCTGGCCGATCTGGGCTACCAGACGCACACGTCCAGGGAAACTCTGGCATGGACGCCTAAGGGCAAAGGCTGGCCTTTCGCCGTGGTCAAGGACGTGCCTCGCGCCACAGTGCAGGGTGGCCGTCCCGTCCGGCAACTATTCTGGAAGGAAACGCTGCTGGAAATGGGCGATATACAGGACGCATTCGTGCGGATGGGTTGCCTGCGGATGCAAAAAACCAGTCCGCAAATGTCCATGGAGCTGCATTGACGACCTTGCCCTGTCCCGGACCTCTTGCGCCTTTTGCGGAAGTTGTGGAGGCGGTTGCGCTCTGGTATCGTCATTTTCTGGCGATGCAGCCCAATGATTACCACGGAAGGCGATGGGCCGAGCGTATGGTGGAATCCACGCTGGTGATGCTCTACCAGCGTTGGGATCGCCGGGAAATCCTTGCCGAAGGCATCCGGCAGGGTTGCACCCCCGCAGGGGGCTGCGCACGGCAGGACTACAGTCGGCAGGCTAATAGCCCGCAAGAGATGTACAGTCCCCAGGCTGACAACTGGCAGACTTGCAGTCGGCAGACCTGCAGTCGGCAGACCTGCAGTCGGCAGACCACGCGACAAAGTGCGCGGGTACCAGCGAAAAGCACTACGGGAAACGGGGTGTTGCAACATCCCGGCGGGCAGATGAACCTGCTTTGATGCCCTGGACGGTACGGTAAACACGGCAGACTTCGCCGATTCCTGTTACCATAAACCGGAGATGATCTATATGCTTTGGCTATTGGCGGTGATCGGCATTCCCATTCTGGTCATCCTGTCGCTGTTTTTTTCGGCGGCGAACGACTTTTGGCAAATCATGACATTCCGGGTCAGTTTTTCGCGGTTATTCGACGATCTGGCGCACGTTCTGGCGATTCTGGTGCTGGGCGCGCTGGCGGAATTGTTCAGCTTGTACATGCTGCTCATTCATGTTCTTTAATCATGTCATATTTTTCCCTCGACCTTCTCTGCCTCTTTCATTCTGTCCATCGTCCAAGATGAAAAAGCATCCAGCCCACTCCGGCCAGTATAGACAGTAGTTCCATCGCGGCGATCAGGGCGCGCTGGAATTACCGGTATTCAGAGCGCCCTGATCGCCGCGATTCGCTTTTCCATG
>JAKAVW010000005.1 GCA_021827445.1 Pseudomonadota bacterium | reverse complement strand
GGTCACCTTCGTCGCATCATACAACAAGGACAGATAAGAAGCCGCCGCCGGATAATCGTGGGCTTCGGTCTCCTCCAGCCAGGTCACCACAGTCTTTTTACCCATCATCTTGCTCCCATTTTTACTGACATTCGCGTTCATTGCGTTCTGGGCACGGCTGCGTGCCTCCTGCTGCGTGACCACTTCGTTGAACCGTACTTATCGGGTTGCCATACCACCTCTTAGTGTAGTGTTTCATTCTGTTTACTGTTTAACTGGCTGCTGCGCGGATGACTTTTTGCAGGATATCCCGTGCGGGTTTGGGCCAGATAAAGGGGTTGGGATTCGTATTGTGATGGACGATGTGGCCATACATAGCCTCAGTAAGTTCGGATACTCTGGTGAATACGCCGCGTCGTAGCCGCTGGATGGTAATGTCACGGAGGAATCGCTCGTCCATATGGAGCCAGGATGCCGAAGTGGGTGTGAAGCGCATGTGAATACGGGGGTGCTTGGCCCCGGGCACCCCTCAGGGGGTGGCCAGGGCGAGTTCCAGCGCCTCTACAGCCTTAACCATGTCGTCGTAGTTCGCACCGACCTTGCCGGAGTCCGGATTCGCCGCGCGCTCAAGCCATGCGCGCGCCTGGGTCAATGCATGCTGCGCCTCGGTCTCGGCCTGGGCCAGGAGCGTCGGGCTGCCCAGCTGGCGCGCGCCCTTCAAGCGGTTGATTGCGTTTTGCACACCTCGTGTCTTCATGTCGAACCCCCATCAATCGGGCATCGCATATTCTTCTTCCATGGGCGTCGGCATGCCGAGCGCACGCCGCATCCACAACGGCGGATTGGGAGTCGCCATCATCTTCTGCACATTGCCGATGACCTCGTCGATGTTCCGTATCCGCTCCATTTTGACCGGATAGACGTTGAGGTTCTTCACGTTGACGGCATGCAAGTCAGAGAGCCCCTTGCTGAAGAGCATCGCGCAGCCCGTCAACGCAGAGAGCCTGTCCTGGGTATGTTCGCTGCCGACCCCTCCGTCGGGCCCACCCATGGAACATCCCGCGCCGCCGCCCGGCCCCTTGCCACCGGACCCTGCGCCCTTAGCGCTGCCCCGGAACTGGATGCAGTCGACAAATTCCGCGCTGCTCGCGCTCACTTCATAAATCACGAACTGCTTGGCGATGGAAAAATTGGCGTCCACCTGTACGAGGTCGTTGGTGGCAATCGCCACCTTGATAAATCCCGAACTGCTCATGTTCTGCTCCTTTCTGGATTTGCGGTCGTATCGATTACGTCATCGGTAGACCGACAACGTTTTCCAGCCGGCCGAAGCGCAGGCGAAAACGTTCCGGCAAATGCATCCCGTCCGCCGTGCGTATGCGCCAGCGCGGCAAGCGCTCCAAGGATATCGCGCCCTGTTTTAAGGCCTCGGCCGGAATGATGTAGGTGGCATCGTCAATGACGATGTAAAAATCGATCGGGTAACGCACCGGATCGTCGTAGCGCTTGCCGATCTCGATTTTCAGCATCCCGTCATCGAACTCGTAGCGCGGATTGTCGCTGTCGAAGCGGAAATGCCGGTTGAACGGCATCGCCTGATGGAACTGGTACAGGACGCGGTCTTCGTCGCTGAAGGCATTGATCTCCTGCACGATGTCGATGAAATACTGGATGAGCACGGCTTCCGCATAGGCTTCGCTGTACGGCTGCCGGAACGAATCCAGGTAATAGCCGACAAAGGACTCCAGCAGCTCCATCCCGACAGGGGAAATCCCCAGGGTCAACGAGCAGTGCTGGAACACGCAACGGATGCGGATTCCCCCTTCATCCACTTCGAAGTAGCTGTCCCGGTTCACCCAGGCCAGATGATGGATGCGCAGAACGCGGTAGACCTCGGCCACCACCTTGTCCATCGCGGTCTTTTTATTTAGCGCCAGGTATTTTTTCCAGCTCGGCAAGCCCTCGATTTCGGGATGGGCGAGAGTAAGCGCGCCTTCCAGCGCGGCAAAGGCCATTTCGATGGAAAAACTGCCGCGCTGACGCTTCGCGTCACTTTCGGAATCCTGCGCGTAGGGCAGCTTTTTCTTCGTACTGTAGAGTTCGAGCTGGCGGTATTCGGGCGCATGCCGGTCTCTGGCATGCGCCGAATATTCCAATGCCATATCGCTGATTTCCGACACTACCGCACCCCATTCGCTCTTGCTGAACGCGGCCGGCCCGAACGGACCGGCTCGCCTGACACCACCGGCTTACCACGTATTAAGAATCCACTCGCGATCCTTGGTGTATTCCATGTGCGCGAACATCGCATTGGCCGTCATTTCGGCCAACTCCATCGCGCCCTTGTAGCCAATGGTGGGCTTGCGGTAGAGCCCGGCGCGGTCAAACGTCGGGAAGCCCACGCGCACCATCGGGATGTTGGCGTCGATGGCGATGTAGCGTCCCTTGGAGTGCCCCATGATGAGATCGAGTTTGATCTCGCCCTTCTTAATGCGGCGCTCAAGGTCCCACAGGTCAGCGTTGTGCACGATCTCCATGTCGAAATGGACCGAGTTCTTGAGTTCCTCGATGCGCGGATCCTTCTTGTACTTGCTGCCTTGGTCGTCGCCGATCAACAGCAGCACGGGCTCCAGTTCCACTTCCAGGCAGAACTGCGCCAATCCCAGCACGAGGTCGGCATGGCCGAAGATCGCGACCTTCTTGTTGGCGAAGAACATGTGCGCCAAGTCCGCCATCGCGTCCAGCGCGATGCCGCGCTCGCGCACCAGGCTGTCCGGGATCGGCTTGCCCGTGATCTCGCTGATCTTGCGCAGCATGTCGTCGGTATTCTTGATGCCGTAGGGTGTGTTGATCTGGTGGTTGGGCACGTTGTGCGCCTCTTCCAGATATGCCGCGGCAGCTGCGCCCTCGTAGCGGGCCAGTGCCAGCGTGGCCTTGGCATTGGCGCTGTCCTGCAGGTCCTCGATGGTGGTGCGCCCGTGCGTCTGGATGGATTTGTCGGGCATCATGGGCGAGTCGAAATCTTCCGTATCCATGAAGAGCGTGGCGTCCACGCCCATTTCCGACAGGTAGTATTTCAACTGCGTGATGTCGCCCGGATTGACCCAGCCGGGGAACACGTTCAGCTTGCCCGTCGGCGCACCTTTCTTGGCGACCGTCTTGATCATGGACTTGACACATTCGTCGTAGCCGCTGACCTGGCTACCCTTGAAGCTTGGCGTGTGCACGGGCGCCAGATAAATCTGACGGTCCGGGAATTCCTTCTTCAGCGCGCGCTCGCAGACATTGATGGAGCCTTCGATGTCGTCGCCGATCACCTCCGTGGAGCAGGTCGTGATGATGGGGATGATGCGCAGGTCGGGATAACGCCGCGCCAGCACCATCACGCCTTCTTCGACGCGCCGGGTGCCGCCGAACACCGCGGATTCTTCGTGCAGCGAGGTCGAGGCGATGTCGAAGTTCTCCTTGAAATGCTGCGCGAACAAAAGGCGCACGAACATCGTGCAGCCCTGGCCGCCGTGGACCAGCGGAATGCTGTCCTTGACGCCGATGCCCGCATACTGCGCGCCAGCTGGCTGGCAGTCGTACATGGGGTTGATGATGCCGGCGCGTTTCTTGGAAACGATCTTGACCTCGGCAACCGATTTATCTGATATTTCACATGGCATGATAATAATCCTTTCCTAAAATTTTCCAAATCCACTATTCCGCTCAATACAAGGTATGGTTGAGTTCGTGGTTTTTTGAGCTAGTGATCGCAACGTCGGTCAGTTTTTCACGCAGCCCGCTCATCAGCACGCGGACTTCCTCGGCCGTGGCGTCCTTAAGCCATGGGAAGCGCGCATGAAAGTCGTCCACCATGACCTTCGCTTCGACGGCCAGTAACCGCTCGGTCGGCGTATCGCGCTTGGTCGCTTCCCCGAGGAGGATGCAGGTTCCTTCCGCGACGATACCGTCGATGTTCTCGGTGCGGTCCCACGTGCGCGAGTAAAACTGCCACAGGAAGCGTTCCTGCACGTAATGGTAGAGCTCGTCCACTTTGCTGCTCAGCACGGAGGTCATCATTACACGGCCTCCCTGAAGAGCAGATTGCTGTCCACCGCGCCTTCGCGGATATCCACTGCGGCCAGGTGGCGCAAGGGGTTGTAGATGGCGTTGTACGTGTCGCGCGCGAGGTTCACGAATCCCTCGAATCCCATGTATGGGCCGTTGTGGTAGCCGTGGCCGTTGATGTAGGGAATGTGCATCTTTTTGACCAACTCCCCGACACGCGGGCCGGTAAAAATCACATCCGGCTTGACGAGGTCGATGATCTCGAAGAACTCCAGTTCATTGCCGTCGTCGATGTAGTAGGTGCCTTCGCGTCCGCGCGCGATGACCTTCTCGAAGTCTTCCTCGTGACCGAACTTGGAGGACATCGCCACCACTTCGATGCCGAGGTCGTTCTCGACCGATTTGGTCCAGTGCCACAAACGCGGGCCGCCGGTCCAGATCGCCATCTTCTTGCCCTTCAGGCGCTCCTTGTACCAGTCCAGCTTGGGTTTCCACTTGGCACGTTCTTCGGCAATAAGCTGCTCGCCGCGCTCCTCGATGCCGAAGAAGGCGCAGATCTTGCGGACGCCTTCTTCCATATAGCTGAAGCCCCAGGAGTCGATGTCCAAGCGCGGGATGCCGTAGCGCTTCTTCAGTTCGTTGGCGATGTAGCCAGACGAACGCGCGCAGTTCACCACGTTGAGCTTGGCCTGCTGCATGCAGCGCAGGTCGTCGTAGGTGCCGTTGCCGGTGAAGTGCGAAACGACCTGGATGCCGAGCTTGTCCCAGTAGGTTTGCAACAACTGGGTGTCGCCCTGGATGTTGAAGTCGCCGATGAAGTTCATGGTGTATTCGCTGGTGATCTCCTTTTCCAGCGTGTCCACCTTCTCGTTGATCCAACCGATATTGAGCACGTGGTGTCCCTTGGACTGGGACACGCCAGCGAAACCCGGGCACTCGACGGTGAAGATGTCCACCTCAGGCCGTTCGCTCATCACCTTTTTCGATACCGCCTTAATGTCGTCGCCGATCAGCGCAGTCGGGCAGGTGGTATAAACGATCATGCGCTTGATCTCGGGCATTTCGTCGAACGCTTCGTTGATGCTTTTTTCCAGGCGCTTCTCGCCGCCGAACACGACGTGGCTTTCCTTCATGTCGGTGGACCATACGTATTTCATGTTGAAGTGGCCATTGTCGGTCGGGTAGCGCTTCGTATGCCAGGTATCGTAGGCGCAGCCGATCGGGCCGTGGATCATCTGGATGGTGTCCTTCAGCACGCCGCCGATCACGAGCTTCGCGCCGCAGAACGCGCAGCCGCGTTCCGATAGCGTACCGGGTATCGTGGCAGCATTGGCGATGGGCAAGAATTCGCGCGTGCTTTCGTTCGGCGCCTTCAAGTAGATATGTTTCTGGCGTTCAGGAATATCTTTGTCGCAGTTGAGCAAAACCATTGGCATTTTGTTCTCTCCTTGTATGCTGTCCTGGCATCCGACAGGACCTGAATTAGTCACAGCCTGAAATTTGGGTAGGCATTCTCTATTTAGCAGTTTTCGTGCCAAAATCTTTCGAACCTCGTGCGGCTTTTCTACCACCGCGCTGCTGCCGAACAACAACCATATTTTTCAAATCGTTGCGAATTTGCGCCGCAGATTTGTTTCGTCTATTTTCGGTTCGCGGAAAAAATTATTCTTCAGCGAATTTCAAGATACCGTAAATCGCTTTTTGCGCTGTTCGGACAGGTACGAATTCGTATGCGATGTTCGCGCACGTGCATCGCACTATAACGGGAAAATACAGCCGGAGGCGCACTCGGCAAGACAGCGCGGATCGCCATTGATCATCATTGCCATATCGGAACTCCAAAAAGACAAAGCCCGCCAGGTAAGCGGGCTTCGGTCGAACAGGAACGAACCGGATCAGACGGCCTTGGCCTTGCCGATAATGGACGCGTCTTCCCTGGACATGATGCCGAATTCCATCAGCAGGTCTTCCAGCTCTTCCATCGTGATGGGGGTCGGGATCACGCCCTTGCCCGCATTATTGTGCACCTTGTTGGCGAGCTGGCGGTATTCCTGGGCTTGCTTGCATTCGGGGTCGTATTCCAGAACCGTCATGCGGCGCAATTCCGCATGCTGCACGATGTTGTCGCGGGGCACGAAGTGAATGAGCTTGGTACCCAGCTTGCCGGCCAGGGCTTCCGCCAATTCCAGTTCCTTGTCGGTCTGGCGTTCGTTACACACCAGCCCGCCCAGACGCACGCCGCCCGAATTGGCGTACTTGAGAATACCCTTGGAGATGTTGTTGGCGGCATACATGGCCATCATTTCGCCAGACATGACGATGTAGATTTCCTGCGCCTTGTTTTCACGAATAGGCATCGCGAATCCGCCGCACACCACGTCGCCCAACACGTCGTAGGAGACGTAATCGACGCCGTCATAGGCACCATTTTCCTCCAGGAAGTTGATGGAGGTGATCACGCCACGCCCGGCGCAACCGACGCCCGGCTCGGGGCCGCCGGATTCAACGCACTTGATGTTCTTGAAGCCGGTCTTCATCACGTCTTCGAGTTCCAAGTCTTCCACGGAACCGGCTTCGGCAGAAAGCGACAGCACCGTGTCCTGCGCCTTGGCGTGCAGGATCAGGCGGGTGGAGTCGGCCTTGGGATCGCAGCCGACGATTAGAATTTTCTGCCCCATTTCGGCCAGGGCTGCCAATGTGTTTTGAGAAGTGGTGGATTTACCGATCCCACCTTTGCCGTAAAAGGCGATTTGACGTAGTTTGCTCACGATATGTTCTCCATGTTTAATCGAAATATAGCTGGCGCCAATTTACCTATCGCAAGGTGCATGCCAGAATGCCCCCGTGCGCTTGACTTTTTTCTAATGCCTTGTTGATTCTGACTTCGGAACGGAGCCATAAAATCCGGACTGATTTCGTACCCCGTAACCCATGTTCCCGCAAGTGCAATTTGAATCCAGATGTTCGAAAATGTGCGCGTGAAATATGGCGTTATAAATCCTTCGGGAACACCATGCCGGCATCTTCGTAAGGATGCGGAATCGTTTCGCGCAACCGGCCCGTATCCAATTTGCCTTCCGCATCCAGCTCTTCAACTTTGCGCAGCGCTGCCAGGGATTCTTTCCAGCTTCCGAGACGCGCCACGTTAGCGGAAGATTATTGGAGAATTGGAACGGCTCCAGATTAAGCACCTCCGCCTTACGGGGAGACGGCAACTCCGAATCAGTCATGGCTCAATGGGGCGCTGTCCACTCTTCCTCTGTTATGGCCTCAAAGCGGTTCGGGGATTTCTACAGCTTGGCGCGCGCGTTCAACCCAGGCGACATCGCGCGTATGCAGCGCCAGGCTGATCTCGTTGAGCAGGTCGGGTATCGGGCGGCCGTTATCCACGATGACGGGTTGTACGCTCATCGCCATCAGGCGCTTGATGGAAGAAGCGCCGATGGACGCCGCATAGACCGCGCTGCACCCCTTCAGGAATTCCAGCTTGGCGACCACCTTGTCCTCGGGCGCTTTGTCCGACGGCGGCCCGACTTCATCCGGTGATGGCGCAAAGGTGCGTAACTGTTCCTGGATTGCCTTCTGGAATTCGTTCGACGTTTTTGCCAGCGGCTTCAAGGCGATGCGCACCGTGCGCAACAGGTTGGCCGGAATGATGCCCTGCTGGTCTTCTGCCAAGCCATGGTGTTTGTTGACGCCTTTCATCTCCGCCTTGGCGAATTCGCCGATGCCGACCAGTTCCGCCTTGCCGGGAGACACGTCATAGACCACGATGCGCTCGGACGCGCCGAAATGCAGGTCCACTTTTTCCTGGTCGGAAGATGCAAATGCGACACGCAACATGGGAAGCTCCTTTTACGATTACAGAACGATATCCGGGGTGTGCTGCGATGCCATCTCGCGCTCGGTGCCTTGCCAATAAAGCGAACGATGGGGCTCGATCTCCTTGCGCGCCGCAGCAAAGAGGTTGGCGAGATCGAAGAGAATCTGGCGGCTGCCGCGATACCCCACCCACGGGCGCGCATAGCCGCCATACCAATCGTACTGCGGGAAACCTGCGCGCAGCAGGGGAATGGCTAACCGTTTCGCGCTTTGTGTCGCGTGCGAGTTGCCGACGAGCACGTCGGCGCCATGTTCCTGCACCACATCTTCCAGGTCTTCCATGTCGCCCACGGCGACGCTCGCAAGCGGCAACCGCTCCAGAATCGCGGCTCTCGAAGATGCGACCGCCGCAGTGAGCTTGCACCCGACGCCGGCCAGAAATTGCGTAAGCATACCCAGGTGATCGGCGTCGCCCGCGATGGCGACGCGCCCCGCCCCGACGACAAAATGCGTATCCACCATGGCATCCAGCAATTGCAACCGTTGGCGTCCGATCCCGGCGGGCACGGGGCACACCGCAATGTCCGCTAGCGTCTGCGTGAACGCGTCGCAAGCTTCCAGCCCCATCAAGCCGTCGAAGCGGTAATCCGGCACGTCCGTGAGCGCCTTCAACGTATCGGCAGCGGTGCAGAGCGAAGCCCCGATCACCAATGTGGCCGCCGACTTCCCCATCGAGGCGATCGCATCGCGCGATACACCTCCCTTGGTCATTGTGGCGTAACCGCCATCGTCGAGGTGCCCGTCCAACGATCCGCCCAGATCGGGAAGCAACAGGGGATGAAGACCAAAGGCCTCGATCCACTCGCGGACGACTTCCGCGTCCCCCGGCGTGAGCATCGAGGACATCAGCACGTTGACTTGCTTGGGGCGATGTCCGGCTGTGCGTCCTTCCGGCACCAGCGTCGAGATGATCGATTGCAGCGCCAGCGCATAACCGCTTTCCAGGCTGCCCAGCGTATCCGGCGTGTTGACCGGGACGATGCTCATGCTGTCGTGCTGAGGGTGCGCCGCGCGAAATTCCTTGATGCTGCGATGGATGTCGGCCCCTTGCATCTCGCTTAAGCCGGTCGTCATCAGACCGACGATTTCCGGACGATCATTGACAGCTACCGTATTCAGGGCGTCCACTACGTTCTGGTCTGCCCCGATCACCGTGACCACCTGGTCCATGGCCGTCGTTTGCAGCGGGATGGGTTCGCGGAAATGGCGGGTGAAGAACACCTTGTTGAACGCGGTGCACCCTTGTGCGCCATGTTGCAACGGCAGCGCCCGATCCAGTCCCAGCAGGGCCAGCACCGCCCCCATGGATTGGCTGACCTTGATGGGATTGACCGTCAGCGGCTTACCCGGAAATACGATCTCGCTCATGATTGCTCCCATTCACGCGCCGACGGCCTGCGCCACCCTGAGACGCTGCCACGGCGGCGCCTTGCGAACCTGCTCCCAAATGGGATTCTCGATGGACTGCGCAATCTGCTTTGCAAGTTCGATGATGCCGTCATACCCCGCATACGCAAAATCGCGCTCGTGGTTGATGTCCAGAAACGGGATGCGGGATTTCAACGCCGGGTACAAATAGCGCCCGCCCGCGAACAGGATATCCACTTCGTAGTCGCGGCAGGTCTTCATCAGCGCGCTCTGGTCGTTGTCGTCGATCATGCGTGCATCCTCGCCCATTAGCTTGCGGATGCGTTCGCGGTCCTCCTCCGTGGATTTTTCCGTCCCGGTCGCGACCACCGTCATGCCCAGGTCCTGCAAAGCCGACACGATGGACCAAGACTTCACTCCGCCGGAAAATATCAGCGCGCGCTTACCCCTCAACCGTTCCTGCAATGGCATCAATGCCGCCATCGTGCGCGTCTCCTTGCGCTCGATCAGCGCCTCGGCCCGGGCTTGCAAATCAGGATCGTTCAGCACAACGGCGAAGTCGCGCAGCGCCTGCGACGTATCGTCCATGCCGTAAAAACTTCCCTCGAAGAACGGCGTCCCATAGCCTTCCTTGAGCTTGCGGGCAACGTTCAGCATGGCCTTCGAACACACGATCATATTGGCCTCGGCGCGATGCATGGTCTGCACCTCGCTAAAGCGCGCGTCCCCCGAGAGCGTGCACAAGATGCGCAAGCCCAGTTCGTCGAACAGGGGGGCGACCTGCCAGAACTCCCCGACGATGTTGTATTCGCCGATCAGGTTGATGTCGCGCGTGCGTATGCCCGCAGGATGCGGCGGCGCGGGTTCCGGTTCGCGCGTGCCGATCACATGCCGGTAAAGGGTCTCGCCCGCGATGCGGTTGCCGAGACTCTTGGTCCCATAGAACCCGGCGCAATCCACGGGCACCACGGGAACGTTCCAGCGCTTGACCGCCGCTCGAGCCACGGCATCGATGTCGTCGCCCTGCAATGCGGGGACACAGGTCAAATACAGGAATACCGCCGCAGGATGGTAGCGGTCGATGGCGCGCTTGATGGCATGAAACAATTTTTTTTCGCCCTGCCCCATCACCACGTCGATATCGGTGAGGTCGGTGGTCATGCCAAGCCGGTAGAGGTCGGGCCCGGACGAGCGCGTGCCGCGCGCATCCCAGGAGCTTCCGGCGCACCCGATGGGACCATGGACGATATGCGCCACGTCGGCAATCGGCAGCAGCGCGATCTGCGCGCCATCGAAGGCACACCCTCCCTGGGTTGCGCCCGGCTTTGACTTGGCGCAACCCGTCTTGCCCTTCTTGTTATGTTTACATGCGGGTTCGTCGAGCAATGCCTGAATTTCGTTCGGGTTCATAAATACGCTCCAGAGATTTCAAGGGATAAACGACGGGTCGGCCGCACGCTCGGCCAGCCTTCTTGCTAACGCCTTCTCCTCGGCGGTCAGCAAGGAGTCGCGGAGGAAATTAAAGACGGGGTTCAGGTAGCCATCCAGCCAGTTGAATAGCGCCGACCGTTCCTTTAACGCATTCTTGCGGAAACGCAAGCAACGGTAGCACATGGGCGAACGCACGGGGTGTCGGTCAGATCGGATGCCGTATATCAGCGCGAAAATACGGATGCCGCTCGCCAACACCTCCCGAAAAACGCGAAACCACCATGCGCGCCGATAGCACAGTTGCTCGAGGTGGATCGTGCAAATCTTGCACGCCACAGCCCCGGCATCGGCCTGACTAACTGGAACATGCGCGATCTGGTTTTCCATTTTCAGCTCCTTATTCTTACCATCAGTTGTGCAAAGCTCAGCAATGTTTATGCCATACCCGCAAGACCCCGCACATCGAATCTAAATGACGCGCGAACCAGTTAAACTTAAACAAATAAAGTAAGGAAATCCGAGGGACGGTCTCCGGCGCCGTATTAGTGTTCGCCAAAGTACACTTCATCATTTCTCTGTACTCCTGCGTGCTACCAACCTAGTGCCATTAATTCGGAGACCCGGATCGGTGCAATGATCGCCTGACGATGACTAGAACCCGAGGATGTGGAGGGCTTACCAGCTCCTGGCCGCGTACTGGCGAGTGGCTTCCGCGATGTTTTCCCAGCCTGCCCGGCGCAGGAGGCCCATCGCGAAGTTCCGCAAGGTGGCCATGACCCTGGGGCCGTTTCTTCTACGGATCTGGGACCGATCTTCGTCGAAGGTGGTGTCCCGGACATGATGGCAACGATTTTCGATTTCCCAATGCCCGCGGGTCAGAGCCAGGAGCTCTTCCGGGCCGGCTTGGGCGACAGATAGGCTGGTATGGAGAAGGGCGCTCAGCAGATGAACTGGAAAGCCATCTTCGTGCACAGCGCCCTTGAGCGTTTTCCCATCGACGACGAGGGCCTTCTTCTTTCCGGAAATCTTCCAGAACCAGGCGCCGAGAGTCGCGTCCAGAGCGTCCGCGTCCATCGACTGCAGGAGGTGCCAGATGCTTGAAAAGTGGGACCAATATCAGGATGTGAGGGGCTGTCGAACAGTTCCAGCGCCACGTCGCGGCATTGCAGAATGTAGGCGACGGGTCCCAGATAAGCGATGTCAGTGTGCCCCTGGCGCAAGGCCTTGCCGGTTTCGGCATAGTTTGCAATGAATGAAGTGCTGGAGTCTGATGCGGGTCAGCAATGCAGGCTGCCCTCCGCTGGGAGAACGACCTGCGTTTGCATCAAATCACTAGGCAGGTCAGGCCGGCCAGCATGGCGCCACTTGCGACGGCAGCAGAAATGCTCCGGCGGCTGAGTTGACGGGTCGGGCTGTTTTCACCCTGCGCCAGGATCAGCAAGGATTTGAGCAACACCACGAACAGCATGCCGCTGGCAAAGGCCAGAACCGGTTTTCGCAAGCTTTCCGGCATCACCAGTTGGGTCCCGAGCGGTATCAGCAGGGACAACATCACGCTGAGTGCCCAGCGTTGCGCATTGCCCAGTGCGTTGCTGAGGGAAAACACCACCATGCCTTCAGGCAATTTGTGGGCAACGGCACCCGCCAGAATCAGGGGTGAAGCCATGGAGCCGGCAGCAGCCAGAACCATACCTTCACACAGGTTATGCAGGCCCAGACCGAGTATTGCACCTGAGCGGCCCAGACTGGAGCCACGTTCGCCTGCAGCGTACATCAATACGGCAGCGCTGATGACGCCAGCAGCCACCAGCATCCAGCCGCTGGCGTAATGCGTGGTGGCGTCAGGCAGCATGTCCAGCAGGACGATGGACAGCGCAAAACCCAAGCCAAAGCAGGCCAAGATCAGACGTTGCAGCGGATTCGCGCTGCGCGCAAACAGGGCTGCGCCAAGTATTTCGGCGGCAGCCATGACGACGGGAAATAACAGGGTGGTATTGCTCATGGGTAAGCTCCTTGTGTGGCCAGGTATGTCGGATACCTGGGTAAGATTTGAGGTTTGATGACTGCCATCAAACCATTTGATTGACATGTCGATATCTGCATTAAGTATGCCAATGCTCAAGGCGTGGCTCGGCTGTATGGCGGATTCGGCTATGCCCAACGCCATACAGCGATTGATTCACAGGGGTTTGCATCCGTCTTGTTGATTGGGTGCCGGGATGGCGTGGTATGGAAACAGCGGTGAACTGCAAGGGAGCTTGTACAAAGGGATTTAACATATCGGAACATTTGCCGTTTGGGCTGGACATTATGGAACTGTGGCCATTGATTAGGTGCTCATATTGGGTACATTTTTGTATCAACAAGGGTTTTTGTTCCACGATGTCACGAAAACACGCTAGCATGTGGCTTGCGGTAATCAGGGGAGTCGGCAAACTCACCAGAAGCGTGATGTTCCCTGATTTGGTGTGTACGCAATTCAGGCTCTCGAGAGGGGATTCGGCGGGGATAATGCTCTAATTTACTGATTGATTAGACTATTTATAATGTAGAGGAGCGATAAATTCTCCGGCTGACATGAAAACAGCAGCATTCGTACCCGGCATTGTTCATGGCACAGTAATTGCGTTGACTTGCATATAGGTATTCACGCGAGGACAACATGGCATCAGCACAAGCTGGGTACAACAAAGCCATTATCTCGTTGACTGAACTTTAGACATACGGACTGGAGATGAACAATCGACCCAGAAAATCCTTGGGTTTTCGCACACCGGCAGAAATAATATAACTTAATATCATATAGTTAAATGGAAATGTTGCGCTTCAGAATTGAAACAACCAAGGTTCATATGCATGTATAAAATATCTATTCCAGAGGGTCAGCAGATGTCGCAAAACCTTTCCGCTACGACCGAGCAGCAATTGGCCCCGAATGTGGTCAGCTTTTGGGGCCTCGTCAGCCAAAGTATCGCCGGCATGTCGCCGACCTGCGACGTGGTTGCCTTCATGACGGCGGGCGCCGCCTTTGCCCTCATGGCCATGCCTTTGTCCTATCTGGCCGCCTTCCTCTTGATGTTTATTGAGGTGAACACAATCTATCACCTCACCAAGCATCGCGCATCCGCGGGTGGCTATTACAGCCTCGTGGCCAGTGGCTTGGGAGGTGCGGCCGCCATAACGACGGCCTTCATGGTCGTCTTCTATCAGAGTCTGAGCATTGCAGCCGTTCCTGTCTATGTGGGTGGCGTTTTTCTGCCCGGTTTGCTGGCCGAATTCGGCTGGCGGGCTCCGGCCTATTTCTGGATGATCACCATACTCTTTTTCATTGGTATACCCTGGCTTTTTGGCATCCTCGGCATCCGGCCCAGTATCCGGGCCGTTGCGCTGACCAGTCTTTTGGAGATCGCCTTTTTGATTGGCAGTTCGATTTGGATTATCCGCCAGGCCCTCCCTACCCATCCGCTCTTGCCTTTTTCCTGGCAGAGAGTGGGCTTCAAAGGGGTGGCCATAGGCATGGTCTTCGCCATCACCAGCTTCATTGGCATCGGATCCCACGCATCACTGGGGGAGGAAGCGCGCGGTGTGCGTACCCAGAATGGACGGGTTATCGGCAAGGCCGCACTGGTGTCTTTGACGCTTGTGGGCTCGACCTTAACCATCTCAGCCTATGCACTCACGGTGGGTTGGGGCATGAATGACATGGCCAGCTTTGCCAAGAACGGCGCGCCAGGTATGGTCGTCTTCCACAAGTACCTAGGGGTATGGGGTGCGGCAGCCTTGGCCATCCTGAGCGTTAACAGCGCCATGGCCGGCGGGCTCGCCCTCCTCAACAGTTCGGCGCGAGTGCTCTTTGCCATTGGACGCGATCGCCTGATTCACCAGCAATTCGCGCATGTGAATGGGCAGCGGGCGCCGGCCGGGGCCGTGGCATTTATCGGAGCCGCGGCGGCCGTCCTCGCGCTCCTCTGCGGCATGATCTGGGGGCCCGCCAAGGCCTTTATCGTGATGACTACGGCCGTGCTCTTCGGGCTGGTTACGGCCCATACCTTGATGAATTTCGCCCTCATGCGCCTGCCAAGAGCGGCGGAGGAAAGGCGCATCTCTCGTCTCATCTTTCATTTTTTCCTGCCGGTTACTGCTACACTCCTCTTCTGGTGTGTCCTCTATGAATCGATTTTCCCCATCACTTCTCCTTTGGAGTGGTCGCCGATTCTTTGGATGGTCATCCTCATTCCCGCCGCCGCTTACGCGCTCCGCAAAAGCCGAGGGCTGGATCCAAACAGAGGAAGTCGATTGGGCACCATTGCGGGGAGGGAGTGATCTTCGGAAGAGAACACGTGCGTGTGATCTTGCCGAGTTGAAGAGTATGAAACACAGCACAGCCCTTCTCCTCACCGCTTTTCTGAGCTGTGCGGCAGCACCTATTGTTATTTCCCGCAATAAAACGGTACCTTGTCCCAAGCTGTTTGAGGTCGAAACGACGGGGTTGTCCCACGGTCTTTCGACAAGAGACGGAATGTTCTCCAGGAGCGGCACGTTATTTGCTTTGGTTATATACACCGTTATATATTGAACCCTGGGATTAAATTATGAGCGACGTCGAAGAAGATTTGGCAAGTGATGCTGAAACCCGGCGCATACAACGAATTGCAGCAGTGATTGAGAGCGTGCGGCCGCGCCTGAAGAAGGACGGCGGGGATGTCGAGCTCGTCGGCGTCAGCGGGTTATTCGTCAAGGTGCACTTGTCCGGTGCGTGCGTGAACTGCGCCATGGCCGGACAAACCCTGGGCGGGATCAGGCGGGAATTGATGGCGGCCTTGAATGAGCCGGTACGCATCGTTCCCGTTCCGAAATAAATTGGAATTGAGGCGGAAATGAAACCCAACCTTTGGACGCCGGTAGACATGGCGCGCGCGTGAAACCGTGAAGGAAAACGACGCGGAGATATGCGCGGAGCGGACCATCCAGGCCATGCCGCATTTGTGCGAGTGCAATCTCGGCGAATGCCGCACGGACCTGTTGCCGCTGCTCTACGAAATGTGCCACGTCATCACCGATGCAGGCAGTCTCAAGATGACGCTCACCATCCTGCTGCAATTGATGAAGAAGCACATGAACGTGGTGCGCGGCATCGTGAGCCTCTACGATACCGATTCCGGCAAGATCTTCATCCACGAGAGCATCGGCCTCACGGGCGAAGAGCAGGCACGGGGGATATATTATCTGGGCGAAGGCATCGTCGGACGGGTCGTGGAATCGGGACAGGCGATCGTCGTCCCGCGCATCGGCAACGAGCCGAATTTCCTCAACCGCACCCAGAGCCGCAACGAGACCGCCGATACGCGCTTGTCGTTCCTGTGCGTGCCCATCCTGCGCGGCAAGAAGATCATGGGCACAATCAGCGCGGAGCGCTTGTACGACAACAAGGGGCTCCTGAAGCTGGATGTCGAGGTGCTATCCATCTTGGCCGCCATTACGGCGCAGGCCGTCGAGTTGTACCTCCTGGACAATTTGAAGAAGGCGGAGCTTAAAGACGAGAACAAGCGGCTGATGAGCGAACTCAAGAAGAAATTCAAACCGTCGAACATCATCGGCAACTCCAAGCCCATGCTGGAGGTCTACGGCCTGATCGAGAAGATCACGAAGTCGAAGGCGACCGTTCTGATTCTGGGGGAAAGCGGCGTCGGTAAGGAACTCGTTGCAAGCGCGATCCATTACAACAGCCCGAACTCGAGGGGCCCGTTTGTAAAATTCAACTGCGCGGCCCTGCCCGAGAGCGTGATCGAGAGCGAACTGTTCGGCCATGAAAAGGGCGCCTATACCGGGGCCGGCGCGCAACGCAAGGGGCGCTTCGAGGAAGCGGACGGCGGTACCGTGTTTCTTGACGAGGTCGGCGAACTATCCTTGCCGATGCAGACTAAACTGCTGCGCGTCTTGCAGGAGAAGACCTTCGAGCGGGTCGGCGGCAACACGCCCATTCACGTGAACATCCGCATATTGGCCGCCACCAACCGCAACCTTGCGGAAATGATGGAAAACGGAACGTTCCGCGAGGATCTCTTTTATCGCCTCAACGTGTTCCCGATCATGATTCCGCCCTTGCGCGACCGCGGCCACGACGTCGTCGCGCTGGCCGATTATTTCGTCTCCAAGTTCTCTAAGGAAATGGGCGTGGACGTGAAGCGCATCTCCACCCCCGCGATCAACATGCTGATCAGCTACCATTGGCCGGGCAACGTGCGCGAGTTGGAGAACATCATCGAGCGCGCAGTCATCCTTGCTGAGGACGGCGTCATTCACGGTTATAATTTGCCGCCGTCGCTGCAAACGCCAGTCATCTCCGAAAGCTCACCGACGGGCACGCTGGAGGCACGACTTAATGTGGTCGAATACGAAATGATCGTCGAGACGCTCAAAGCATCGCGCGGCAATACGACGAAAGCGGCTGCACAGCTCGGTCTTACCCGGCGCATCCTCGGGTTGCGGCTCGCAAAATACAAGCTTGACCACAAATCGTTTCGCTGAAAATTGGAGATTGGGCAAATGACGGAACCGGACGGACAGCAAAGTGAAGAAATGAAGATGGAAGTCAGAGTGGCAGTGGCGACTTCGGGCGACGGGCTCATCGACCTGCATTTCGGACACGCGGACGAATTCTGGGTTTTTGGCGTGAACGCCGGCGGAGTCCGGTTGGTGGAGCGGCGCATCGTCGAGCAATACTGCAAGGGCGGCGTGGGTGACGAGGACAAACGCGACGTGATCATGCGCGCCCTGCAAGATTGTTCAGCGCTATTTGCCGCCCGCATCGGGAACGGCCCGCGCGGAAAACTCGCCGCGGTCGGCATGCTGCCGGTGGACGAGTATGCCCTCAAGGAAATCGAGCCGTCCATAGAGGCGTGGCATGCGAAGTTCATCGCGGCAACGCTTCCCTGACGTGAGCGGCATGCATAAAGTCTCGCTGGCCGAAGAGACGGACATCCCCAGGCTGTGCGAACTGCTGGGTATCCTGTTTTCCCAGGAGAAAGATTTCGAGCCGGATGCCGTGAAGCAGTCTGCGGCCCTGTTGCAGATCCTGCGGCGGCCCGAGGTCGGGTACATCCTTGTGTTGCGCGAGGGGAGTGTCATCCTCGGCATGGTCAGCCTCTTGTACACCATCAGCACGGCTTCGGGCGGCCGTGCGGCGATGCTGGAGGACATGGTTGTGCAACCAGAACGTCGCGGGGAAGGACTGGGGACCGAATTGCTCTTGGCTGCCGTGGCGTTTGCGCGTGAAAACGGTTGCCTGCGCATCACATTGCTCAGCGACCGCGCGAACGAAGCAGCCATATGCTTCTACCAAAAATACGGATTCAGGATGTCGGCGATGCTGCCGTTGCGCATGATGCTGGAATAGCGGCAGGTAGCGCAATGGAACTGGCTGTCATGCGACGGCGAATGCCTTGAGTAACTACCTCTCGCAAGTAGCGGTCGAGCGGCTTCGAACCGCTATTGTGCATATAGTCCGCTATAGCCTGAACTACGTCAGCTGGAAGTTGTGCAAGGCAGTCGCTGCGGATTTACGGGCCATCTATTCGGCGGCCACGGTCGCGGAAGCCGAAGCTCAGTTCGCTGCATTCGCTGAGAAATGGGGCGACCATCGTGCAGTCCTGGCGGCGGAACTGGGCACGCCTCATTCCCTTTTTCGACTATCCACCGGAAATCCGCAAGGTGATCTACACCACCAACGCCATCGAGTCCGGTAACATGAGCCTGCGCAAGATTACCAAGAACTGGAGCGCTTTCCCGAGCGATGACGCGTTATTGAAATTGTTTTATTTGGCCCTGCAGAACATCAGCCAGAAGTGGACCATGCCGATCCGGGATTGGAAAGCCGCCCTAAACCGCTTTATCATCCAGTTCGATGACCGGATGCCACAACGTTAAATGAAAACGCCGTTTACACATAATTCAGGACACCCTCGGAGGCCGAGGCCATTCTCGCGATGATCGAGGCGAAGAAACGTAGCGGCGGACCCGGAACCAGGCGCATTTATGTGCTGACCGGCCTTCTTTTCACACCTTCCGGGAAGCTCAGATCGAAGTTCTGGAAGCGGAGCGTGAACAGATCATCGCATCCCTTGAAGCCATGGACATGGAAAACGCGGCCGCACGAGCCTACCGGAACATCACCGCCAAGGATGTGCAGCGGGCACTGTCGGTTATCGTGCAGACGCTGGAGGAAAGAGACAGTGCAGCCGTCAAGATCATGCTGGTACAGATGATCGATCGGGTTGAACTCGATCCGGCAACCTTTGAGGCGGTAATCACCTATCGAGTTGCGGCATCGGATAAAACCGGGGATCAGATGGTGCTCCCAAGGGGGTTCGAACCCCTGTTACCGACGTGAGAGGCCAGTGTCCTAGACCACTAGACGATGGGAGCGGAGCGCAAATTATAAGCTCTTTTTTCCCAAAAGCAAGATGCGGACGATGCTCCTTCAGCCAGCATACTGAAGAATAGCCCAGAACTGCAGCGCCGTACCGGCGATGACAAAAACATGCCAGATGGAATGGAAATATTTCCAGCGATCCAGCAGAAAAAAGAGGACGCCTATGGTATAGGCCAACCCGCCAGCGGCCAACCACCATAAAAACCAGCCGGGTGCCGAATTATAGAGCGGCACGGCGGCGAATACCGCCAGCCAGCCCATGAGGAGGTAGAGCCAGAGAGAAATCGATTGCGCGCGCGCCCCAGCCATGGCCAGCAGAGTGATGCCCAGCGCCGCCAAGCCCCACTCCACGGTCAGCAGCATCCAACCCCATGAGCCATGGAGCACCATCAGCGTCACCGGGGTGTAAGTGCCGGCAATAAGGAGATAGATGGCGGATCGGTCCACCAACTGAAAAGCCCGTTTAAGTCGCCCCGATGGCAGAATGTGATAGATGGTCGAAGCGCCGTACAACATCACAATGGTCACCACGAATATACTGATAGTGACTATCGCGAGAGGGGTGCTGTGAAGACCTGCGCCAACGATCCACAGCACAAAAACCAGCAGGGCACCGACCGCGCCTGCGCCATGCAGTAGACTGTTAATCCACTCTTCAACACGGGTCTGATCCCGCACCATACCGCCCGAATTCAGCTCCATCAACTGTCCGCCATTTTGCATCATCCATTTGAGTTAGTTATAACATAACCCTCCGGATTCCCGCCATGACGCGTCAGGCCCCCATGATGGGAACACGCAGATGTACTCCGGGCTGACCCTCTCCGTGCGGCAGATTGTTAGCCAGACGCAAAGCCTCTACGCTCAGCCCGTAACGGTGCGCCACATCCGCCAGGTTTTCCGCTTTTCCCAGCACATGCCGCGTCGCAGACCACGCGCTATCCGCTGGTGGCGCGTTCACAAAATGGGCGAGTACCGCGTCATGCATGGTGCGCGCAAGCAGTTGACGGAAATCCGGATCACGCAGGCGTTGCTCCTCCTGCGGGTTGGAAATAAAGGCAGTCTCCACCAGCATCGACGGCACATCCGGGGCGCGCAGCACTACGAAATTGGCGTGCTGCACGGCAGCGTTGTGCAAATCCTCCACCCCGGCCAACCCGCGAATCATAATATCCGCAGCAGCCGCCGCCGCGTTCATGGCAGCCGTCTGGGTCATATTGATGAGTACCTCGTTGAGCATCAGATCATGCACCCCCGATTGTACGTCGCCGAGGAGAGGATCAGCGGCATTCTGCGTTCTGGCCAGCCAGCGGGCCGCCGCACTGGTCGCCCCCGTTTGCGACAGCGCCCAGACCGTCGAACCGCGCACCGTTCGCTCCGGAAAAGCGTCCGCATGAATGGAGACGAAGAGATCGGCACGCTGCGCCAACCCCAGGTGCATACGATCGATGAGCGGCACATAGCGATCAGTATCACGGGAAATGACCAGACGCATTCCGGGGGTGCTGCGGATCAGTCGGGCCAGAGACAGAGCAACATCCAGCACGACATCCTTCTCGCAGGTCCCCCTGGCGCCGATGGCACCCGGATCGTGGCCGCCATGGCCGGGGTCCAGGCAGACCACAATGGGCCGTCCCGCCCCGACAACGGGATGCGAACGGGAGGACTCCACCGCAGTTCCAGCGACGGGCATCAAGTCCAGCACCAGGCGATGTGAAGCACCACCACCGGGACCCAGAGAGAAACTGTGCCAGCGTACCGTTTCCCGCAAAGGCAAGCGCAGCACTACCCCGGCGGCGCTCTCGTTCATCTCCGCTCCGCCCTGCAGTGGTCCCAATGCAGGCACCACGGGACGGCCAAGCCAATGCTGTACGCCAGGCAACTCGATATGCAGCACTTCACCCACGCTACGGATCACCGGTGCAGCCGTCAAACGCCGGTTGAGATCAAAGACCAGACGCACACCCTGCCCGTAGCGGCCCACGCGCAGCCCACGGAGCTGCGCGGCGGCGGCCATATTCCAGCCGCACAACAATGCGCCGCCCAGCGCAGCCTGTCGCAGGAACTGCCGCCTTGAGGAACCCGCATCAGACTTCCCGGCCATAGCGCCCCCACTATCCTTTATAAATGTTGAGTTATAGTGGTAAGTTAGAGCTTATCCGGAAGAAGTCAAGGTAATGCCCGGGTTTCAGACCCCCTGTCCTGTCAACCAGCGCTGAAGTTCCGCGGCACCCATGGCGCCGCTCATCCGCGCCAGCTCTTTTCCGGCCTTGAAAAGCACCATGGTGGGGATGGAACGAATCTGGAAGCGGCTACCGATTTGCTGTTCATCTTCGGTATTCACCTTGGCAAAGAGCACACGCCCCCGCATCGCCCGACCAGCCTGCTCAAACTGCGGTGCCATGGTTCGGCAGGGCCCGCACCAGGGGGCCCAGAAATCGACCAGCACCGGCAATTCGTTTTTCTGAATATATTCGGAAAAACTGCTACTGCTGAGATTGACGGGATGGTCAGGAAAAATCTGTGCGTGGCATTTGCCACACTTGGGGTTTTCCCCCAGACGCTCTTTGGGCACCCGATTGACGGCGCCGCAGGCAGGACAAAGCAATATCACGGATGTCATAACTTCCCCCCGATGTTTCATCGAACCGCTATTATCCACACCCCTGGCCATCTTCCTGCAACAGGGCATCCAAGGCACCACGATGATCCAGTGCGGCAAGGTCATCATAGCCGCCGATATGTCGGCCGTTGATAAACACCTGCGGCACCGTATGCCGCCCATGTGCGAGCTTCAGCATGCTCTGGCGCAGCGCGGGGTCCCGATCCACCCGGAGGATTTCAGGTGTGACCCCCTTACTGCACAGCAGCGCTTCGGCGCGTCGGCAATACGGGCAGGTGCCCGTCGCGTACATTCGCACCACCGCCCCTTTCACGATCACTTCTCTACCGGCAACCCGGCACTCCGCCACGCGCCGATCCCGCCTCTCAGACTATAAATCTTGTCAAAACCGGCTTTTTTCAGGCTGGCCGCGGCGCGCGATGAACGCATGCCACTCGCACACTGGCAGATGACATGATGGCCACGATGCTTCTCCAGATCCTGCATATATTTGGGCAAGTCACCCAGAGGAATGTGCCGGGCACCGGGCAGATGCCCCTGCGACCACTCTTTCTGCTCCCGCACATCGATGATTACTGCATCTTCATGGTTGATCAATTGTACCGCAGTCGCCGGGTCTACTTCATGGATACCCGCCGCCCTCCGCGTCAATGGCCCCTTGAAAATCATGACGATCAGCGCCACTGCCCCAAGCAGCAAGGGCCACTGCGACTCGATAAAGAAAAGAATTTTATGGTCCATGGCTTAGCGTCCGCAGGTCCCGGAACCCGGCACTCCGAACTTGAGCAGGATGCGATCCAGTGGGCAGAAACAGGTGAAACCACTTTGCAGCAGGTTGAAACCCACAAAGAGGGTGACAGTCAAAAACCACTCGCTCACAAAAACAGGACTGGCCGGAGCACCCAGCGCCACGCTGAGCAATACAAAAAAACCGGCAACCACCCGCACCCAACGTTCAGTATTCATCCGCAGTCAAACTCCTTGTGTATGCTTTTCCAAGCGCCGCTCCCAGAGGAAATAGAGCAGCGGAATCACGATCAATGTCAGCAATGTGGAGGCGAAGGTGCCAAATATCAAGGAAACTGCCAGCCCGCCGAAGACCGGGTCGGTCACCATGATGGCAGAGCCGAACATGATGGCCAGCGCCGTCAGGAGAATGGGGCGGAAACGCACCGCACCGCCCTGTAGCACAGCCTCTTCCAGGGCGTAACCTTGGCGCCGGTAGTCTATAATAAAGTCAATCAGCAACAACGAGTTGCGCACAACGACACCGGCCAGGGCGATGACCCCGATCATGGAGGTGGCGTTAAACGGCGTGTTCAGCAGCCAGTGCCCAGGGAAAACCCCGATCAAGGTCATCGGAATGGCGCCCATGACGATCACCGGCATCATGAAAGACTGGTAGTAGGCCACCAGCATCAGGTAGATGAATACCAGGGCAACGATAAAAGCGGCGCCGAGGTCCCGGAAGACGTCGAGGGTCAGACGCATGTCACCGCCCCAGAGAATCTGGTAATGGGTAATATCATCGGGCTGCGCAGGCGAAAAACCCAAATTGGCGGTACTGAGATGCACACCGTCGATGGTCTTGCCGTCCAGCCAGTGATTCAGCGATAACACCGCGTAGACCGGGCTGGAACCCATCAGATCCCCGGTCACGTATACCACGGGATGTTGATCACGGTCATAAATCGGCTTGGCTAGCGTCGCCCGTTCGATCCGCACGATACTCGCCAGAGGCACCTGCTGCCCGCTCCGGCTCTGCACGTGCAGATCGAGTATCTGCTGCTGCCAGGCGCGATCCGTCTGAGGCATGCGGAGGATGATATCCACCGGCTCGCGGGCATTTTTCACATGCAGGGCACCCAGTTTGGTACCTGCCACGTAATCATGCACGAGCGCAGCTACCTGAGCCGGTGCGACCCCGGCCAACGTGGCCTTCTGCCGATCCACATGCAGCAGGTATTCAGGTACCGTCGCCGTCACCGAGTCATCCACATTGATCATGTCGTAGACTTTACGGAAATATTGCTCGACCGAACCCGCTATCTGACGCAGCTTCCCATAGTTCGGCCCGTAGAGTTCCGCCACTACCTGAGCACGTACCGGGGGTCCCGGCGGCACCTCGAAAATTTTGATGACGGTGCCCGGAAAACGCTCCCGGACGGGTTGCAGCGCCTTATAGATTTCCAGGGACACGACATGGGACATGGGTCGCTCATCCCGCGGCACCATGTTGATCTGGATTTGGGCGTAATTGCTGCCTTCGCGCATCATGTCACCGCGCACCAGTCCCGCGAAGTCCACAGGTGCAGAACGGCCCAGATAGGTCTGAAAATTTTCGACATAGCGATTGCGGCTGAGCACATTGCCGATCGCTTCCGTGACCTGTCCGGTCTCAGCCAGCGCAGTGCCCGCTGGGGTATCCACCTGTATCATGAAATCACTGACATTACCCTCCGGCAGCATCTTCAGGTTCACCCCAAGGGCACTCAGGGGACCATTCATGCCCTGAGGGCGGATAAACTGCCACATCGGCATCAGCATCGCCAGCAGAAGCAGCACGACGACCACAATGAAAAAGATATTACGGCGCACGGAGGATTTCAGCAGGGGCGTAAACACCCGGATGTACCCACGCTGCAGGGAGTCCGGCCGCATCGCATGCCCACCTTTCTCGCCGCCGGCCTGCCGGTCCGCTTTGCCCCGCAGAAAGCGGTACGCCCCCCAGGGCACCACCGTATAGGCGAGCAGAACCGACGTAATCATGGCAATGGGCACAAAAATAGGGATGGGTAACATGAAGGGCCCCATCATCCCGGTCACAAAGGCCATGGGCACGAAGGCGAGAATCACCGCCAGCGTCGCTATATTCGTCGGATTGCCGATCTCATTGCTGGCAGTGATGATACAGCGGGCGAAACCATCCTTGCCGCAGCCATGCAAATGGCGATGTATGTTTTCGATGACAACGATACCGCCATCCACCAGCAACCCCAGCGACAGAATGAGCGCGAACAGGGTGATCCGGTTGATGGTCTGCCCGAGCAGCCAGCCGATGCCCAGCACCATACCCAGGGTAAGCGGCACCGTCAGAATAACGATACCCGCCTCCCGCCAGCCGAGGAATATCATCAGGATAACCGCGACGACCGCGACGGCGATGCTGAGGTGCTCGAAAAGGGTACTGACCGCATCATCGGCACGAGCGCCGTAATCACGGGTGACAGAAACATGCACACCTTCCGGCAGCGCCTCCCGCTCCAGACGATCCAGTTTCGCCTTGATCGCGTCCGCGACGGTCACGGCATTGGTCCCCGGGCGTTTGGCGAGGGTAATGGTAACGGCCGACATGGTCGTGCCCGCCGACAGGCCGACCCGGTTTGCACGCCCAAGGGTATTGCTGGTCGCAATGTGATTTTCCGCGGCACCTTCTTCCACCCGGGCCACGTCCTTCAGAAATATCGGTTGCCCGTCACGGCTGCCGATAATGAGGTCACCGACCCCCCGCGCCGAACCTATCGCCCCATTGATGCGCAGGGGAATTTCCTGGTTGTCGTGCACCAGGTGGCCACCCGGAAGAATGACATTGCTCCCCCTCAGCGCCTGCTGGATATCCTGCAGGCTGAGGCCGACACCGGAGAGCTTGGCCGGATTCAGCCACACATTGATGGCCAGAGGGCTGCCGCCGATCACTTCAGCGTTCGCCACATCCGGCACGCTCTGCAGCCGGTTCATCAGCCGCACGCCGACCTGGCGCAATGCCAAAGGCGTCATCTGGCTGGAGCTCAGAGTCACCGACATGATCGGAACATCGTTGATGCCTATGGATTTAACCAAGGGTTGTTCCGTACCGGGGGGCATTTTGTCCATATTACGGCTGAGTTGGTTGTAGACTTCCAGCAGACTTTTTTCTTCGTTGGCACCGACCTGAAACTCGACGGTGACCACCCCCATATCATTGATTGCGTAACCATAGGTGTGATGGACACCGGGCAGGGATGCCATTAGGGCTTCCAGCGGCCGTATCACCAGATGGTGAATTTCCTCACTGTCAGAGCCGGGCCGCATGATGAAAATTTCAGCAGCGGGCACCACGATTTCCGGGTTATACAGACGCGGCGTGACAAGAATCGCCAAGGCCCCGAACAGGGCAATGGCCACCATGATCAACACCGTGATCTTGGACTGATAAAACGACTGGGCGAGTCGCCCTGCCAGATTTTGCCGCTGCTCGGACTCAGCCATGGGTAGCTCCCGCTGGCTCGATATGATCCCCGTTATTCACGGCGGCGAGATTGCCCACGACCACCGTCTCTCCCGCACTCAGCCCCGAAAGAATTTCCACACCCTCCGGCGTGCTCGGACCCGGTCGCACCATGCGATAATGCGCGACACCTTGCGCGTCAACGACAAAAACACCGGGGATTCCGGCCCGATCCAGCAAGGCAGACGCTGGCACTGTCATTACCTGCCGCTGGGTGACCGGCACTTCCACGCTGACATAGTCGCCAGCCTGTAGCGTACTGTCCGCGGGTAGGCTGAGTTTGACCGTATGGGCATGGGTCATCGCGTCTGCAGCCCCGACCAAATCCAGAACCGTTGCGGGAACACGTTTTCCCTCGGCGAGGACCGCGACTTTCTGACCGATCTGGAGGCTGTGATACAGAGTCCCGCTGACACTGCACTGGACTTCCAGCCGGGAGGTGTCCGCCAGGGCCAGAATGGGCTGACCGGGTGACGCGAGGTCTCCGTTCTGCAGGAACTTGCGCGTGATGATCCCGGAGAAGGGCGCCGTTACCCGTGCATAGCGCAGTTGTGACTGTGCCGTGCCGACCCCGCCGCGTGCGGCTGCAACGCGGGCCTGCGCCATACCATAGGCCGATTTTATCTGATCCCACTGTTGCTCGGGAATAGCTTGCTGAGCGTACAGGATCTTGAACCGCTCATAATTGGAGCGGGCGTCGGTGAGCGCCGACTGAGCCTCAGCCAGGCTCGCCTGCGCTTGCTGCATCTGCCCCATGACATCCGTCGGATCCACCTCAAAAAGCAGTTGCCCAGCCTGTACCGACTGTCCGTCACGCACGCTCATGGAGCGAATGTAACCACTCAGACGCGAGCTGATCTGCACCTGCTGATGGGCAACGACCGTACCCGGCACGCGGGCGAAGGCAGCCATGCTTTGATTCCTCGTCTGCAGGACGGGCGCAGAGACTTTACCCTGCGCCAGAGGCGCCTCGGGAGAGATC
>JAKAVW010000264.1 GCA_021827445.1 Pseudomonadota bacterium | reverse complement strand
AGGAAGGGGACGGATGGTGGATCAGGAACTCAATGACCAGATGCAGGTGCGGCGCGACAAGCTGGGACACTGGCGCAGCGAAGGCCATGCCTATCCCAACGGCTTCCGTCGCGATGCCTTGGCGGGCGACCTGCAACAGCGTTATGGCGATATGGATGCCACGGCCCTGGAGCAGGAGCCCATCGAGGCGCGGCTCGGCGGGCGGCTGATGAGCCGCCGGGTCATGGGCAAGGCGAGTTTCGCCGACATTCGGGATCAGTCCGGGCGTATTCAACTCTTTGTCAGCCGCGATAACCTGGGCGAAGAGGCCTACACGCGCTTCAAGGGCCTGGATTTCGGCGACATCATCGGTGTGGATGGTGTCCTGTTCCGTACCAAGAGCGGTGAGCTTTCGGTCAAAGTACATAGCCTCCAACTGTTGAGCAAGGCCCTGCGCCCGCTGCCGGAAAAATGGCACGGACTTGCTGATCCGGAGACTCGTTTCCGTCAGCGCTATGTCGATCTGATCGTTACCGAAGCCACCCGCCGCACCTTCCAGATTCGTGCGGAAACGGTGGCGGCCCTGCGCGATGGTCTGCGCCAGCGCGGCTTTTATGAGGCGGAGACGCCCATGATGCAGCCTGTCCCAGGCGGTGCCACGGCGCGGCCCTTCGTCACCCATCACCATGCCCTCGACATGACCCTTTCAATGCGTATCGCCCCGGAGCTGTACCTCAAACGGCTGGTGGTGGGCGGCATTGAGCAGGTCTTTGAGATCAACCGCAACTTCCGCAATGAAGGCATCTCCACCCGCCACAACCCCGAGTTCACCATGCTCGAATGGTACGAGGCCTACGCCGACCATGTGCGCGCCATGGACCTCACCGAGACCCTGATCCGCGCCGCGGCACAGGCGGCCCTGGGCACTACGGCGATAAACTATCAAGGGCTGGAGATTGACCTCGGCAAACCCTTCCACCGTTTGACGGTGATGGAGTCGGTACGTGCCCATAACCCCGATCTGGCGGATGCCGATCTGCGGAACCCCGCAGTGCTGGCCGCTAAGCTCGCGCAGTTGCACCTGCCCTGTCAGCCCGCCTGGGGCTGGGGCAAGCGTCTCATCGAAATCTTCGAGAAGACGGTGGAAGGCCATCTCCAGCAGCCCACCTTCATCACCGAGTATCCCCTGGAAGTCAGCCCGCTGGCGCGCCGTAATGATCTCGACCCCGAGGTCACGGATCGTTTCGAGCTGATGATCGCCGGCCGCGAGCTGGCCAACGGCTTCTCCGAGTTGAATGATCCCGAAGACCAGGCCGCCCGCTTCCGGGCGCAGGTCGAGGCTAAGGATGCCGGGGACGAGGAGGCGATGTTCTTCGACGCCGACTATATCCGCGCCCTGGAATACGGCATGCCGCCGACGGCGGGGGTGGGGCTGGGCATTGACCGTCTGGTCATGCTGCTCGCCGATCAGCCCAGCATTCGCGAGGTGATTCTCTTCCCCCACCTGCGGCCGGAACAGTCATGAGGTTTTATGAGCTCTGGATCGGGCTGCGTTACACCCGCGCCAAGCGTCGCAATCACTTCATCTCCTTTATCACCGGCACGGCGATCATGGGCATGGTCATCGGCGTGGCGGCGCTCATCGCGGTCATGGCGGTGATGAATGGCTTTGATCACACCCTGCGCTCGCGGATTCTGGCGGTGACTTCCGATGTGATCATTCAGGGCAACGGGGTGCCAGTGCTGGACTGGCCGACGGCGGTAAAGCGCCTTTCAACGCTTCCCGATGTGACGGGTGTGGCGCCCTACGTACAGGCGCAGGCCATGCTCTCTCACGACGGGCTGGTCAGCGGTGCGGTCATCGAGGGCATTGATCCAGCGCTGGAAAGCCGCGTCAACAAATTGGCCAAGGACATGAAAATGGGCGAGTTGCAGTCCCTGCAGACCCATCCCTGGAGTATCGTCCTCGGACGCGCCCTGGCGCGGCAACTGGGCGTGACCGTAGGCGATAAAATCACCCTGATTTCGCCCCAGGGCGGGGTGACGCCGCTGGGTGTAACCCCCGCCTTGCGCCAGTTCACGGTGGTCGGACTCTTTTCCGTCGGTATTTACGCCTACGACAGCGGCATGGCCTATATCAACCTGGGCGACGCGCAGCGGCTCTACGGGCTGAACCAGGGCGTGACGGGCCTGCGCATGCAGATCAAAGACCCCTTTGCCGCCCCGGCTTTCGCCGCCCATCTGCAACAACAGCTCGGTGCCGCCTTTTATATCCAGGACTGGACTCAGACCCATGAGAACTTCTTCAAGGCCCTGAGCATGGAGAAACTGGTGATGTTCGTGATCCTGTCGCTCATCATCGCCGTCGCCGCCTTCAACATCGTGGCGACACTGGTGATGGTGGTCACCGATAAGGAAACGGACATCGCCATTCTCCGCACCATCGGCGTGACGCCGCGCAGTATCATGATGATTTTTATGGTGCAGGGTGCGGTGATCGGGCTTTTTGGTACGCTGCTCGGGGTGCTTTTCGGGGTGTTGCTGGCTTTGAATATTCCCACGCTGGTCCCGGCTCTCGAACAACTTATACATGTCCAGTTTATCTCGCCGGAGGTCTACTCCATCAGCCAGTTGCCCTCCAAGCTGAAACCCTGGGATGTGATCCATGTGGCCATTGCCGCGCTGATCATGAGTTGGCTGGCGACCTTGTATCCCTCCTGGCGTGCTTCCCGCGTCGCCCCGGCGGAGGCTCTGCGTTATGAGTGAGCGGATCATTCTTTCCGTCGAGCATCTGCGTCAGGTTTTCGCCATTGGTCGCGAGCGTCTGGAAGTTATCCGCGACATCAATCTGGAAGTCCATCATGGCGAGCGGGTAGCCATTGTGGGGGCCTCCGGGCAGGGCAAGAGCACGTTGATGCACCTCATGGGCGGATTGGAGCGCCCATCTGGGGGTGTGGTGCGGATTCTCGGTCAGGAGGTCTACAAACTCAGCGAATCGGCGCGCAGCCGTTTGCGCAACCAGAGTGTCGGTTTCGTCTATCAGTTGCATCGTTTGCTGCCGGAGTTCACCGCGCTGGAGAATGTCCTGCTCCCCCTGCTGATACGCCGGGTGCCGCGTCATTCCGTAGAGCCTTGGGGTAAGGAAATCCTGACCCGCGTCGGGCTGGGTGAACGTCTGGATCACAAGCCTGGCATACTCTCCGGTGGCGAACGGCAGCGGGTCGCCCTGGCGCGCGCCCTGGTCACCCGTCCGGCGCTGCTCCTCGCCGACGAGCCCACCGGTAATCTCGACAGCGAGTCGGCGGAGAGCGTCCACCAACTGATGCTCGACCTTAATCAGGAACTGGGCACCGCACTGGTTATCGTCACCCATGAGCCGGCGCTGGCGGCCCAAATGGGGCGCGTGCTCCGGTTGCAGGATGGCATCCTGCAACCCTTGGACGCTGTGCACTAAAACCGACTGCGGTGCAGGCGACGGCGTCGCAGTCGCCACAGTATCCAGAGCCGCCAGCCGCCGAGTACTCCAAAATACAGTATCAGGGCGAGTCCTCCGCCGAGGATGAGGCTGCCCAGCCAGGTGAGCAGATAGGCGTGCCAGAGGCGGTCTCCCATGGCCATCATGCTGATCTGACCATGGACCATGGCGTGGATATCCGCATAATGAACGGTGATGGCCGGGGCCAGCCCCAACTGGTTGAGCAGCCAGAACCCCAGTTCATAGGATGCGAAGAAAAAGGGCACAATGGTGAAGGGGCCGGTCACTACAAAGGGCATGACGACGCCGACGGGTATATAGGCGCGACGCCAGAGACTGATGAGTAAGATGCTCAGAACATGGCCAAAAAAAGGCAGGCTGCCAATAAAGGTGCCGATGGCTGCGGCGCGCGCGACGTTGTGACGGTGGGGATGCCACAGTACCGGGCGGGCCAAATAATGGGTAAAACGTCCCAAAGGACGTTTGCTGAGGACATCCTCGCGGGTGGGAAGGCGGCAGAATGCAGGTAGGCGCAATGCGATATTTCCTGGGTCGTAAGGGAGCTAGTGTAGCCAAGCCGCTGCCCTGGGCCAAATCCTGGCCGTCGCTGCCGCTTTTGGTCATCGCTGCCGGATTGGGGTTGGGGTTTTTTCACAGCTTCCGGCAATTGCCCGCTTTGTGGATTCCGCTTTCCGTAGCGCTTCCCGGACTGCTTTTGGTTTGGAAATGGCGGCCTGCGCTGCTGCTGACGGTCGCGGCGGGGGCCTTCGCCTGGGGCATCTGGCAGGCCGATCTGCGCCTCGCCGTACAGTGGCCGGCGGGCCAGGACTTCGGTGTCCGGGGCCGTATTGCCTCCATACCCCAATTGGGGGGGCGGGAATATCGCTTTCTGGTGGCACCAGAGCACTGGTCGGCAGAGGCCCCTGCGGGAGCCCGGCCTGACACCATTTTCATTCACGGTAATCTTCCGGAAGTCCCCGTAGTCGGACAGCGCTGGCAGTTGCAGTTGCGCAGTGAATCTCTTGCCAGCCTGCCAGGCAGCCCCTTTGCTGACCTCGCGCGGCAGCGTTTTTGGGCCGGGGAGGGCGGGGTGGCGCGGCTGCGGGATGCCCGGCCGTTACCGGTTTCCCGCGGGAATCTCCAGGACTATATTGCGGCGGCCCGCGAGGCGGTGCTCCATGCCAGTAATATGGCCCTGGACCGCGAAGCGGCGGGCTTCGTGCAGGCGCTGAGTATTGGTGTCGGTAACCAGCTCCCGCCAGAGATCTGGCAGGTGTATCGGGATACGGGCACCGCCCACTTGCTGGTGATCTCCGGCTCCCACGTGGCCGTGGTCGCCGGACTGGCCCTGTGGCTCAGTCAGTGGCTGTGGCGGCGTA
>JAKAVW010000263.1 GCA_021827445.1 Pseudomonadota bacterium | reverse complement strand
CGCCTCGCTCATTCGGTAGCCATTCAGGAGATGGGAGAAACGGTTATAACCTGAACATCTCCCGATAGGTGAGCACAGCAGAACAAGGGCCGGAGCATGACTGCCAGGCCACTCAGGCTACGATCGCGCCGTTACTCAAAGAGTCGGAGGTGGATAAGAAGCGGCATAATCGGTTTTTGGAAGAGTTGGGGCTGGCGGGGTCGCCTTGATGGTCGATGAATACGGTGGGGGCAGGTATGTCAGAAAACGCTGTGATGCCGTCGTTCGCGTCGAGAGGGCGAATGGCGGCAGGGGGTCGGATGATGTCATTGGCTTTCCGCTGCTGAATGTCTGCAATCAGTCTTTATGTATACATCGTGATTATGTATAGCATGCATGTCGAGCTGGCTGTAAGCCTGTCAATGCTGGCCATTTGGTACGAACAGTGTCGCTATGCTTATACATAAAGCTGGGTGGTCTGGTGTGTAGCCACTGCAACCGTGCTTCCCCTGCGCTGCAGATTACCACCTCTGCCACCGGCTTGTTGCATGGCCACAATGCTGATCATTGATCTTCAGATCACCTTTAATTTATTGCTCGGAGAGGTGGTTGCCTGTGAGTTCTACCACTGTTCCCGATCGAAAAGCCTGATACCAATATTTGGCACCACCGGTGGTCAGTCATCTTACTGGAATTTCCAAAACAGCGTTTATTATGTAGATCTCGCGAGTAAGTTTCTGGCGTACAACCCAGTTGCAGCAAGGCTTGCAGCTTTACTGCTATATATAATCACGAGGTATACATAACAGTCTTTATGTATATATATACATAACAATCTGCACCGGCCATTCAGCGCCAAACCTCTACAGAAGGCATCTGACCGGGGAGGGTCAGGTCAAAATTTCGATAACTTTACACCTTCTCATTCCAACCAGAAAGCTTCTGCACACACTCCTGACGGATATTCATCTTCCAACCCATGGCGCAGCAAGTATCTTCAGGGTTTTGGACACTGAGGCCATAGGTTTTCAACCAGATTTTGCATATAGCCCATTTTTCTTGCGCATCGTTATTCCTCGATGTTCGATTGGAGATTCTCAGGTCATCCCCAGGGCGATGACCCACAAGCCGACGCCACCCAGGGCGCTGAGTATGGCCATGCCGAAGAGCCAGGCCCGTCCGGTTAAGGCGGTGATGGACGCCAGGGAAATGGCGACTTGCAGAAAAATCATGGCGAGAGCCATGTCCCTGTGTGGACGGTTCAGGCGCCAGGACTTTGTATTGGCGGCAGCGGAAAGTTGCTCCAGGTGCTCGGCGGTCGCCTGCACGGTTTTCTTTTGTGCCTGGTATTTCTGGATCTTTTTCTGGAATGGCGCCACCTTGGCGGGTGGGGCTAGGTCCACGGCCAGTTCCATCAGGTGCGCCTTGGTGCTGATGGACTGATAATAATTCCACTGATCTGTCGCCTTTGTTTTCTCCAAAACGGCCTGATTTTTCTGCAAGAGCACTTCGTTCATCAGGGCATTGCCCTGGTAACTGACGATAGCGCCGATGGTGGCCAGCAGCGCCGTGAAAATGGCGATCCACTGGTTGAGGCTGTGCTTTCCCGCTGGCTCGTGAACGGCTTCCTCGTGCGGGGCGTGGGTGTGCAGTTCTTCATTCATGACGACATCTCCTGTTGTGTTTTACTGCATTCATCTGCGAAGGCCCAATCCAGTTGGCCACGTCAGCGGCAATCTTCGCCTTATATGCCGGGTCAGACCTGACACGCTCTTGATCCACCGCCATATAACTGTTGAACAGTTTGGCGTATCGCATGATGGAATGCTCCTTATGAGAATGCCAGCACCATCCAAGCCAAGAGACCGGCGTCTGATCGGCGACGAAGGGGAGCGTATGCTGAACGCTCTCGCTGGTTGTGAAAATCCTTATATGCGCCCGTTCATGCTTTTCGCTTTAGAGACCTCTACCCGGCTGGGAGCTTCTGGAGCTTCGTTGGAAAGACATAGACTTTTCCAAGAAAACAGCGGTCTTCCATGACACCAGGAACGGGGATGACCGTACCATCCCCCTGTCCACTCCCGCATTCGCCGTGCTACATAGCCTGCCGAGGGACATGGCTGGACATGTCTTTCCCCTTAGCGAGTCTGCGGTAGAGCAATCATGGCGTCGAGCACGAAAACGCGCCATCATTAAGAAGTTATACTTCCATGACCTGCGCCATGGGGCCACCAGCCGACTGATCGAGAAGGGCTTGAACCCTATGACAGGTGGCGGCCATCACGGGGCACAAGACATGGCAAATGCTGAAACTCTATACTCACTTGAGGGCCGAGGACTTGGTAAAGATGCTGGGGTGATGCTGTTTTGGCCGTAATCCTCCGACTTTGCCAATCATGGGGCGGTCTCCCCATCGTCCGGTCCTCAATCCGGCTGGCAATGCCCAGGAACCCGGCGCGACAACTCCATAAATTCCTTGCGCGTGGCGACAGTCCGGCCCGCTTTTTCGCTATCCTTGCTGTGCCTCAAGAGGAGGCCGCCCAGCCGGATCAACATCTCTGCGGTATGTCTCAATGTCTCAGCCTTGGCTTTTACGGCGGCGTAGTCCTCCGGCAGCAGGCGAAGGACGGTGGTGTATTGCGCAGCCATGGATGCTCCCTGATTCCAAGTAGTGAGTCCTCCTACCTGGTGGTATCGGGAGCGGGGGACCTGATGGGGTTTCTGGCAGCAAGTCGAGCCTTGCAGGCGCGGATTCTGCAAGGCGATGCTTGAGAAGCTTCTGTTGGCGATACTGGCGCACCCCACAGCCATGGGAGCAAAGCCGGACTATACTTGCACTGGGGAATGGCATTCCGACATCCAACGGCAGGAGAGCAATCGATGGACAGCATGGATGCATCACAGCGAAAAAGGGGAATCCGCATGGCCGGCGCGGCGGTGGGGCTCATGATGGCGCCGGTATTGGCCGTGGCGCAGACGGTCGTCACCACCGCATCGGACCAATCGCCGACGACACAAGCGGGGCCGGTTGTACCTTTCTACTATGGCCCGGGCATGATGGGCGGTTGGGGTCCCGGCTATTACGGTCCTGGCATGATGGGTGGTTTCGGACTGTTTTGGGGATTGCTGTGGCTGCTGGTCATCGTGGGTATCGTGCTCGGTATGGCGTTTCTGATTCGGGGGGCTTTTACCTGCAGGCATCGGCAGGGGTGCAGGAACGGCGGGAGCGACAACGGGAATGCCGCTCTCAAGCTTCTGAGCGAACGCTATGCGCGCGGCGAGATCGAGCGTGATGAATACCTTGAAAAGCGGAGCGATCTGGGAAAATGAGCGGACATAGGGTGTGGCGGGTAATATTGGCGGTGGGATGGCTCGCCGTCCTGAGCGGTTGTGCGGTGGCACCGGGACCCGCCTATGTGGAGGGATCAATCCCTGGGGCGGTGGTCGTGCCTGGGCCGCCACCCCCTCTGCCGATGGCAATAGTCCCGCCGGCACCGGCGGTGGGAATGGTTTGGCTGCCCGGCGCTTGGGCCTGGCGGGGACGATGGATATGGGGACCAGGGCGCTGGGCCTATCCGCCTCACCCCTACGCCCGCTGGGCGCCGGGCCGCTGGTGGCATAGGGGCGGGCGCTGGTTCTGGGGCCGGGGCCATTGGATAAGGCGGTAGCGCGTTGTTTTTTCGGTCGAGTCCGTTGGCATTCATAAAAGTGTCATATTCGGGGTGTATTCTCAGAACTGGGCACGCCCGCCCGTCAATTGGCTCGGAGAGCTGATCATGGAACTCAACCCATTGCAAACCCGTGTGGCACAACTCTATCAGGAAGGCCTATATGCCAGTATCGGCACTTGGGAGAATGCCCAGCTCACCCACGATGCGCTGTTTTTGTTTCTGCTCCAGGAAGCGGAGGGGTGCCCCGACCTGGATGTCTTAGAGAGTCAGGTCGCTGTGGTCAGTGAACATCTGCAGGATTTTCTGGATGAGCTGGCATTGGCAATAGCGAACGCCGCAGAAGACTCCGCTGACGGCGATGAGTTCTGATGGCGATCAGCCATAAGCGTTGCAATTCTTTTTCCACGCAGAGGAGATACACTGATGTCCGAGGAAAATCAGGAAGTCCAGCATCACCAAGTGGACGACGAGTCACGGGTTCCCGCAGAGGAACGCTACTGCATGATCGCCGAAGCCGCTTATTTCATCGCCGAGCGGAGCGGTTTTGAGGGAGACTGCGAGGCGTACTGGCTTGCCGCCGAATGTGAGATCGACCGGATGCTCGGCGCCGCAGCGGTGGACTCACCGTTCATTCCTGATTGATAATAGGGCTTTGGCTTTGTTGCCGCAGACAAGCATGGAATTGGCCATGGCGCTGTTTCTCGGTGCGGGTTTGGTGGTCTTCCGTGGATTAGCTGCCCTGGGGATGGTGCTGCGGGTTTTTGGCCCGCAAAAACCGATGAAGAAGGGCCACATCACGAAGAGAACGTAAGCGCCGTGTCCGGAAACCGCAGGAGGCATGAGTCCTCGCCCTAATGGGGTAAGGTAATGGTAAAGCAGGGTTGTCCTTCCTCGTCCAGCCCGGTTGCGGCGTGCAGGGTGATGAATTCCCCTGCCTGATGCCCGATTTTGAAGGGCTTTCCCGCCTGGAAGCGGCGCAAAAACCACCCCAATCAGTGATATTTTGCTGAATATATCGTAGCGCACGACCCCAAATCCCGCCGAAAACCTACCCCCCGCTGCCGGTCCCGTAGATACCGTCTTGAGCGAAATTACGCAATCCCAAATTTGGGGTCAAAAGGTTTCCCGGATTTGAGTACGCCGAAAGCCAGATGCAGGAGCTTGCGCATCGCCGCGACCACCACCTGCAT